>JBOGQV010000069.1:0-2367 GCA_050749145.1 Nitrosotalea sp.
ACCCAAGAGAGGTCGCCCGAAGGCGACGGCAGATGCTGAACCCCGACGCGAGGCACTGGTCCTGGCGGCCTACCGCCGCGTGGCCAAGGAAGGCTTCGAGGGCTTGAGAACCCGCGACATCGCCGCCGACGTCGGCGTCAACGTCGCGACGCTGCATTACTACTTTCGCACCAAGGAGTCGTTGATCCGCGCGGTGGTCGGCCACGCCATGGAGAGGTTTCGCACGACTTTCGTGCCGGGCCGCTCGCCGGGAGCGCAGCTCGAGGCCCATTTCAGCGGCGTGCGGCGCCTTGTTCGCAACGACCCGGACCTCTTCGCCGTGATGGGCGAGCTCGCCCAACGTTCAGCGCGGGACCCGGTGATCGCGGTCATCCTCAACGAGACCAACCAAACCTGGCACGCCACCCTTCGCGGGTTGCTCAAGCACGCTCGAGAGGAAGGTCTCGTCGTGCAGGGCCTCGATCCGGACGCCACGGCCGCACTGGTCATTGCGACCTTCAGCGGCATGTTCATGCTCCCTTCAGCGAGCACCACGCCTCGCCATCTCGAGCAGGCCCTCAATCAGCTCGAGAAATTCATAGGCATCGGAGGCGGAGATGGACGGCGACACCGACCAACCGAATTCAAGGAGGCGCCACCGCGATGAACCTCGGCACCCTGCTTCATGGATCTTCGCGGCCGGCCAGCACGGCGGGCCGCACCATCGGCACTCCCCGCAGGTACGACTTCATCACCGCCGCGCTGTTCGCAGGCAGGCGCCGCCGTGCGTTTCGCGAGCTGGCCGCCGCCGCAGGAATTCGGCCTGGCGACCGGGTCCTGGACGTCGGCTGCGGAACCGGTTACCTGGTGCGCATGCTGGCCGAAATCGTGGGACCCGACGGTTCGGTTGTCGGAGTCGACGCCGCGCCTGAGATGGTGGCCTATGCCGCATCACGATCCCGATCGGCCGCGAACGCGTCTTTCGAGGTCGGAAGCGCCGGCGCGCTGAGCTTCCCCGACTCGACCTTCGACGCTGTGCTTTCGAGCCTGACGATGCACCACCTGGCGCCGGCAGAACAGCTGCCGGCGGTGAGGGAGATGCGCCGCGTTCTAAAGCCTGGCGGAAGGCTCTTGATCGCCGAGTTTCAGGCGCCGCACGGCCACGGTTGGAGGCTGCTGCTTGGTCCAACTGGATTGGCGGCTATGGCACACGCGGTTCCGCACATCGAGGCGCAGGTGGCCGAGGTGGGTTTCACCGAGATCCAGCTTGGTGAGGTCGCGCCCGTGCTGAGGTATGTGCGCGCCGTCAACGGGCCAGGTTAAGCCGCTTTCGTAGCCGGAAGATCGCCGCCTTTGCGCCGCCGCGTCGAGCGCTTCAAGAAGGCGAGCAACGCCATCTCTTCGGCCGTGAGGCGCCCCCTGCGGGCTGCGTGCTCGGGGTCGAGGGCGCTGTCCAGCGATCCCTCCAGGTAGGTGTCGATGACCGCCGGGTGCACGTAGGCGCGGCGGCACACGGCTCGGGTGTGGCCCAGCCTGCGCGCGACACTGTCAATCGCGGCGAGGACGTTGCGTTTCGCCTCCGTCTCCGATTCGAATCGCGCCACATCGCGAAGCGCGCATGCAGCCAGGAGCGTCCCCGCCCAGGTGCGGAAATCCTTGGCGGTGAAATCTGCACCGGTGGTTTCACGCAGGTAGCTGTTGACGTCGTCCGAGGTCACCAGACCGCGCTCGCCGTTTTCGTCGAGGTACTGAAAGAGCATCTGTCCGGGCAGCTCCTCGCAGCGCTGGATCACGATCGCCACCCGCCGATCTGTGACGCCGAGCTGGTGATCGCGTCCACTCTTGCCACGAAAGAGAAACCGGACCGTCGCGCCTGTGACCTTCACGTGCCGGTTGCGCAAAGTAGTCAACCCGAAGGAACCGTTCTCTCGCGCGTACTCTTCATTGCCAACACGCGCGAAGGTCGTCTCCAGGAGCTTGACGATCGTCGCGATCACCTTCTCTCGCGGTAGGCCCTGCAGGCGCAGGTCACGGGCGACTCGAGCCCTGATCCGCGGCAGCGCGTTCGCGAACCCGACCAGCCTCGCATACTTGTCCGCGTCCCGCGTTTCACGCCATCGCGGGTGATACCTGAACTGTTTCCGGCCTCTTTCGTCGCGTCCCGTCGCCTGGAGATGTCCGCGAGGCATGGCACATATCCAAACGTCCTTCCACGCCGGCGGCACCGCCAGCGACCTGATGCGATCAAGCGTGGCCGCGTCACGTACCTGGGCCTTGTTGAAATTGACATACGCGAAGCCGCGGCCCTTGCGGACCCTTCGGATCCCTGGCTCTGAGTCAGACGTATAGATGAGCCCCGCATCCTGGGCGGCCTGAACGGGTCCGGCG
>JBOGQV010000070.1:0-3035 GCA_050749145.1 Nitrosotalea sp.
CACGAACTCCTAAAAGACAGGGTCCTAAGCCCTGCGCCTTTGACCAGGCTTGGCAACTCCCGCATGCACCATGACTTTTAAGACAAATTTATCTATTGTTGATGGTCTGTATGGCAAAGATATTTGGAACTAATGGGGTTCGAGGGGTATTTGGAGAGGATCTGACCCTAGACTTTATCTCAAAAATTACTCTATCAATTGCAAGTTTTTTCAAGAAAGGACCGATCTTAGTAGGTTATGATGGACGAGAATCAAGTGTACTAATATCAAAAATAGTGACGGCCTCACTTAGCTCAGCAGGTCTGGACTCTGTAGTTTGCGGAATAGTTCCCACACCTTGCTTGCAGTTTTCTACAAAACAACTTGGTTACAATGGAGGAATTATGATAACTGCATCACATAATCCTCCACAATATAATGGAATGAAGGTCATTGCAAAAGATGGAATTGAAATCTCAAGAGACGATGAACTCAAGGTGGAAGAATTTTACTTTACAAAAAAATGGCAGATTTCAGATAAATTTGGCTTAATTACAAAAGAATCCAAAGCTGTCGGAACATACATTTCTGGAATCAAGAACTGCATTAATGTACACAAAATCAAATCACGTCATCTCAGGGTAGTTTTAGATCTTGGTAATGGCGCTCAGGCAGTAACTGCACCTATATTGTGTAAAGATCTTGGATGTGAGACAATTCTAATAAACGAAAAAATAGATGGCACTTTTCCTGGTCGAGGATCAGAGCCCACACCACAAAATTTGGATAAACTTTCAGGTATGGTAATCAAATCAAAATCTGATTTTGGAATAGCATTTGATGGCGATGGAGATAGGAGCATTTTTTGTGACGAGTCCGGAAAAATTCTTACAGGTGATAGATCAGCATTACTTTTATCAAAATATATTCTAAAGAAATATCCTAAATCAAAGATAGTCACATCTGTTAATTCCACATCTGTAATAGAAAAAATAGCTGAAAATTCTGAATCTAAAGTTCTACGCACTAGAGTAGGTAGTGTTGAAGTTTCTCGTAAGATGATAAAAGAAAATGCAATTATTGGTTTTGAAGAAAATGGTGGATTCATGTATGGTAAACATAATCAAGTTAGAGATGGCTCGATGACCATGGCCATATTACTTGATCTTTTAGCGAACAGTAAAAATTCTCTATCTGAAGAAATGAATTCATTACCTCCATCTTTTACTACCAAAGGAAAAATAGAATGTTCAACAAATGATTTTAAAAAAATAGTAAAAATTCTAAAAACAACGCCTTGCAAAAAAGATCTTACTGATGGAATTAAATTATCATTGGATGATTCAAGCTGGGTTATGGTAAGATTGAGTGGTACTGAGCCAATAGCTAGAATCTATGCTGAATCCTCCTCCCAATCTAAATTAGATGATATTTTTGCAAAATACCTACAAAAGGTAAAGACTGCACTTGACAGATAACACTTTTAAAACCAATTAAAAAGACAGAAGGAATGGAAATGATCCCAATGGGTGATACATCTGGCTAAGGCTTATTACGTAAAGTTTGAGGTGCCCACTGACTTGGTTAGCCCAATTTATGAGGCTGTAAGAGTCGCACATCAAAGTGGCAAAGTAAAGAAAGGTACCAACGAAGTTACAAAAGCAATTGAACGAGGAATCAGTAAACTGGTGATTATTGCAGAAGATGTAGAACCACCGGAGGTAGTTGCTCACCTTCCTATACTATGTGAAGAGCACGGAATTCCATATGGCTTTGTTCCAAGCAGACAAGAACTAGGTAAGTCTCTGGGAATTGATGTTACCTCTGCTGCTGCTGCGATATTAGATTCTGGAGATGCTCAACACATTGTAGACCAAATTGTGGCATCGTTATCGCAGATAAAAGGTGGCCAAGCTAACAAATGAGTACTGAAGTTCCTACCTCTGCTGAAGTTATACAAATAGTGGGAAGAACTGGAATTGCTGGTGAAGTTATACAAGTTAGAGTAAAAATATTGGATGGTAAAGATAGGGGAAGAATTTTAACAAGAAACGTAAAAGGCTCTGTTAGAATGTCAGACATTCTCATATTGCGAGAAACAGAACGTGAAGCGAGAAAAATAAAGTGATAAAAATTGAGTGTTCTAGTTAAGCCTTGTAGTTTTTGTAATAGACCTGTAGCAAAAGGTTCGGGAACTATGCTTGTAAAAAATGATGGTTCAGTGTTTTGGTTTTGTTCTTCAAAATGCAAAAAGAACATGCTAGTCCTAAAACGTGATCCAAGACGACTCAAATGGACTAATAAATATGTCAAGGGCGGAATAAAGGTCAAAAAATAAAATGACTGAGCAGACATTATTCATTGTAAAACCTGACGGTGTAGAAAGAAAGTTAGTAGGGGATATTATTTCTAGATTTGAACACAGGGGATTTAACATTTTGAAATTGAAAATGTTTACTTTTACAAAACAAATGGCAGAAGAATTCTATGCTGCACATAATACAAAACCATTTTTTGGAGAATTAGTTTCTTTTATCACATCAGGAAGTGTAGTTGCAGCTATTGTGGAAGGAAATAATGCAATTGCAACGACTAGATTAATGATAGGTTCAACCAAATCATTTGATGCTGCGCCTGGAACAATAAGAGGAGACTTTGGATTGGGCATATCTGATAATATCATTCATGCTTCTGATTCTAAAGAAAGTTTTGAAAAAGAAATAGCTGTGGTATTCAAGTGAAAGTAGTTGCACATACGACAGCCCATAGTCGCAGTTCTAGGTCACGTAGACTCTGGTAAAACATCACTGCTTGACAAGATAAGAGGGACAGGCGTACAAGCAAGAGAAGCTGGTGGAATCACTCAACATATAGGTGCGAGTTTTCTTCCTACTGATACATTAAAGAAAGTATGTGGACCTCTTTTTGCAAAAATGGGTGGAGAAAATCAAGAAATCCCTGGTTTACTTGTTATTGATACTCCCGGACATGAAATATTCACAAATCTTAGAGCAAGGGGTGGTTCTGCTGCAGATATTGCTATTTTAGTTATAGAT
>JBOGQV010000071.1:0-1896 GCA_050749145.1 Nitrosotalea sp.
GGCTTGGTGTCACATATGACTGCCTTAACTTCGAGTCCCAGATAGTTCACTCTAACCTATGGTCAATTGCATTTGAAAAAATGAAATCAATGGGAATAACCGAACTTGAAAAAGAAGGCAAACTTGCAGGCTGCTGGGTTATCAAGACAGAGTCTGATGAAGAAGATAAAGTTCTAGTGAGAAGCAACGGAACTGCTACCTATATCGCAAAGGATATCCCGTACGCTGCATGGAAGCTTGGAATTTTGGAAGACCCGTTTCACTATAAACAATATGCAATGCAAAATACCGACCGTGTATTGTGGCAGACAACACTTGATGAAAAAGACACCAAGATGCATTTTGCAGGGGATAGAGTGATTACAGT
Source organism: Nitrosotalea sp. (assembly GCA_050749145.1). GTDB lineage: Archaea > Thermoproteota > Nitrososphaeria > Nitrososphaerales > Nitrosopumilaceae > Nitrosotalea. The sequence continues at coordinate 368 of JBOGQV010000071.1, forward strand.
TATTGATTCAAGGCAGTCGCGTCTGCAAAAACTTATCACAAAGATAATGTCTGATTTTAAATCAAAACCTGACTCGTATGTACACCTGGGATACGAATCAGTTACACTCAGTCCAGAGACTGCAAAGACACTTGATCTTGACACTGGAGGAAAATCTGTGCAAATGTCTGGCAGAAAGGGAATCTATGTAAGCGCAGATTACGTTTTAGATGTTCTAAGCTCACGCACATTTGATGAAGCAAAGAAAAGAAATTCAGAACTAGATGAAATAAGTCTTGTAAAAATCTCAGAACAGGTGGCAATCGGTGCATTACGTTATGCCATGATAAAGCAAGATCTTGACAAAATAATTACATTTGATCTTACAGAATCATTAAGCTTGGAAGGTGATACTGGACCTTACATCCAGTATGCGCATGCACGTGCGATACGTATATTGGAAAAATCAGGCAAGACTCCAAACTTTGAGACAAGTCTTGATGGAATGGATTCTGTCTATGAAAAAGACTTGGCAAAAATCATTGGCAAGTTTGATCTTCAAGTCGAGGATGCTGCAAAAAATCTATCACCTAAAATAATTGCAAAATATTGTTATCAACTTGCAGTCTCATTCAATACATTCTACGAGCATGTGAAAGTCCTAACGGCAGGTTCCGAGTCTACAATAAACGCAAGACTCTGCCTTGTCTATTCTTTCAAGGAGACACTTGCCAAAGCATTATACCTTTTAGGGATTGATGCGCCGGATAGGATGTAGAAATTGGTCTCAAAGAAAGCAACAATTCCTGTAATCTGTGCAGCAATTGGTCTTGTGTTTACAGTTTGGGGAATGTTCACAGTATCTCAAGGGATGGTTTGGACTGGTGTGGGATTCTGGGTGGCATCTGTCATATCAGGAAGAATGCTGAAAAAAAAGCCCAAGACTGGCGAAGAAAAGAAAATCTAGTTTGCTGGAATGGATTGTAAAAATTTTTGAAGTCAAGCTATTTATCCACATCCGATTAGCTAAAATTACTTAACCTAAAGTCATTTTCATCAATGTCGAACGTTTTCAATTACAATTGTTTCTGGCTGGACAAAGTGTTGTCCTCCAATGTTTTCATCTATTTCAACAGTATACGTGCCAGAAGACGGACCATCATGCGTTTTTGCGGTTACAATAAAATAGTATGGTTCTGTTGCATTTAATGTAAATTCAGAGTTTGGAATATCAATTGATAACCACAGTGGTAAGGAGACAGGTAAATTACCATCCAATAAATCACGTACTGCAAGTTTTACAGGTAGTGTACCATTAGAGTTATTCAATGGATCATACGCCACGCCAGACTCGCTAAAGTTTGTCCCATTACTGCTTGTTGCAATACCGCTAAGATGTATTGGAGAAGGAGAATGTAATACAGAGATAAAGTTAAGCAAGTACACAGGAACGATTACAGTTTGCGTGTCATTGTCTGATGCTACTTGTATCACCAAGGATTTATCATTCAAAGGATTTGGCGCAAATGGAATCTCGTATCCTGATACAA
>JBOGQV010000072.1:0-4958 GCA_050749145.1 Nitrosotalea sp.
CAGTATTAGCTCATGCTCCAATTACATCATTTGGTGACATCTTTATCTTTACCAATGGAATCACTGGAAATGGAACACAAGGATATCAAGATGATGTGTTATCGTTTGCACCCTCTGACAAGCAATACAGTCCATTAAGCAAAGTAATCAATGTATCATGGAATATAGGACGAGGTCCATTCATTCTCAATTCTACCCAAGCGATTCTTGACGCAAACATGACAGGAAAAATAAAACTGACTGTTACTGATACGATTCTGAATACTCCCGAAATAATTTGGGATGGTGGCGCATTAACTGTCCGCACCAATAAGATATTGTCAGATACAACATCATATCAAAATGGACAAGTACTTGATGTCGATGTGGATAACATGACTGCCACATTTGTAGGACACAGGGGATGGGGACCTGATGGAAAAACGATATACTATATCATCACCGCAGGAACTCCTGAAGGCCCAACACAGACAATGAAAATCCAAAATGTTCCCTTGCTTTCAATTCTTGGTTCATCAGCAAGAAATGTCTATCAATTTGCTAACGGCTTGCAGGGCGCCGGACCATTTGGTTACCAAGAAGGAATTTCTGGTGCACAACCAGGAGATTCTACTTACAGTCCCATCTGCAAAATTTCGATAATAACTTGGAATGATCCGCAAAATGTAAAAGTTCTAGAAAACAAAAATGACATTGACTCTGAAAAATCAACAGGCAGCATCACTGTGCAAGAAGCTACAACACTTGACCAGAACTACATTCTTGATTGCCCAATTGTAAATCCATAAAATCATCAAAAGGGATAAATTTACTTTGGAAATCTCCTAGTATGAATGACCGGCAAATTGTTTATTGTAGGTGTAGGACCGGGTCACCACGATCATATGACTTTTCGAGCAAAACAGGCAATTGAAGAAAGTAACACAATTGTTGGATATGAGACATACGTCAACTTGGTTGCAGATCTAATAGAAGGAAAAGAAGTTCATAGATATGCAATGACACAAGAAGTAGAAAGAGCGCATCAATGCATCGACCTTGCAAAGTCTGGAAAAATAGTTTCACTTGTATCAAGTGGGGATCCTGGAATTTACGGAATGGCTGGTTTGATCTATGAAATTTTGGCAGAGGAGAGATGGGATAGAAAGACTGGTCTTATTGTTGAAATAGTTCCAGGTGTTTCATCGCTTAATTCTTGCGCAGCACTAGTTGGCTCTCCACTTATGACAGATTTTGCTGTAGTAAGCATGAGTGACCTACTTGTTCCTTGGGAAATTATAACAAAAAGAGTAGAAGCAGCAGCTCAAGGTGATTTTGTTATTGTAATATACAACCCTGCAAGCAAAAAAAGAATTCATCAATTACAAGATACAAGAAAACTTCTTTTAAAATATAGAGCACCCAACACACCAGTAGCAATTGTAAAGGGAGCATTTAGAGAATCAGAAGAGATTGTTATGACTGACTTGGAAAACATGGAGGAACACAATGACAAGCTTGGTATGATTACTACTGTGATAATTGGTAACTCTTCGACTTTTATGTACAAGGACTTGATGATAAATCCACGTGGTTATACATCAAAATATAATATTGTAGATCCGCAGCAAACAAGAAAATAGTATGACACCAGTCCAGATAGGACTAACCTTGCCTCAAGGGTGGCTCGATGAATTTCCTACTGATAATCCACATGATCAATTTCTGTTTTCAAAAAATGTTGCATTAACTGCAGAAAAACTTGGATTTGATGCAGGATATGTTTATGATCATTTCATTCCACATCCTGTGGATAATCATACTGAGACTTTTTTTGAGGCATATACACTCCTTTCGGCTGTTTCCTCTATAACCTCAAAACTTCGAATAGGACAGGTAGTTACATGTAATTCCTACAGACAACCATCACTTCTAGCAAAAATGACATCTACACTTGATGCAATTAGCAATGGAAGACTAGAGTTTGGTATAGGAGCAGGTTGGTTTGACTATGAATACAATTCATACGGATACAAATTCGAAGATCCATTGACACGAATTGAGCAGCTTGATGAATCTATTACTATAATTAAAAAGATGTGGCAAAATAAAAAATCAAACTTTAAAGGAAAACATTATTCCATCAAAAATGCTATCTGCAATCCAAAGCCGGTACAGAAACCTCATCCACCAATAATGGTGGGTGGAGCAGGAAAGAAACTCATGAAAGTTGCAGCAAGACATGCTACTAGGTATAATCATCCATTTGGAACACCTGAAATTCTAGATGAAAAAATAAAACTCCTAAAAGAGAATTGTAAATTAATCAAAAGAGATCATAAAGAAATAGAAAACTCTGTATTGTTACGAGTTTTGGTTGGCAAAGACAGTGATGATGTCAAAGATATTGTATCAAAATTAAAAAAGAAAAATGAATCTATTGCAGAGTTTATCATACGTTCAAAGGATAGTATTGCACTAGGTATACCTGATGAAGTAAGCAATTATCTACAACAATACCAAAAGATTGGAATAAACTACTTTATTGTAAATTTTATAGGCTTATCAAAATCACTTGAGATGTTGTCATTGTTTTCACGAAAAGTACGACCAAATCTCAAGTAGTTTTCTTTATTGCCTCTGAGAGTTCTTCTGTTAGAACGATTTTTTCTCTTATTGGTCTAATTATGTCCGTGACATATTTTGAAACTGTAGCCTTTAGATCAGATGGGTGCAATTTTTTCTGGGCAAAATCTGCCTCTAAATCTTGATAGCTTGTGTAGGTAACATTGCCACCAAACTTAGCCGGGCGCTCTACCACAAACTCATTGAATTCATGAAAAACAACATGTTTTGAGATCTCAAGTACTGGATTTTTGTCTACAATTCCCTCAGGACACCACGCTTTTTTAAATTTTGAATTAATCTCTTCGTCTGTATCATGGACAAATATTCCTGATGCCGATTTTGATTTGCTCATCTTACTTGAAACAAAATCTGAATCAGAATCTGAAGCAGGTTCTGGTTCACCAAGTCCTGCAAGAATGTGATGATGAACTGCAACTGGTACCTTCCATTTCATTTTTGGAAAGATCTCTCTTACTAGCATGTGGATCTTTCTCTGATCCATTCCAGCATGCACGATATCCAAATCCATTGTGTGAATATCTACAGCTTGCATTGGAGGATAGAAGAGTTGACCAAGATCAATTTTGTCCTTCTCCGTACTTCTTCCCATTATTGTAAGCGAACGCATGGTACGTTCAAGCGACATATTCTTTGCAAACTTGACAAGATCCAACCAATAACCTCTCCTTGATTCGTAAAGTTGTGAGCCTTCTACAATCTCGACTCCTGGACAGAACATCTTGAATGCGTCAGCATAGTATTTTGAGACCATGTGTATTTTGTCCCAGTCTCCTCCAAGTTTGTTGTTAAGGTAAGTGTGCCAGTCTGCCAAAAATACTGTACATTTTACTCCAGCTTTGAGAAAATCATTTATCTTAAATCCAGTCAGTATCAAACTGCCCAGATGCATGAAGCCTGATATCTCAAGGCCAATGTAGTGTTTGGGCTGTGAATTTGTGTTAAAGAGATTCAATAACTCTTCCTGAGTTACTACCTCTTCTGTAGGTTCTCTAGTTACAAGTCTGATTTTTTCTGTAACATCCATTTCAGTCAGATTCCAACATGTATTCCTATAAATTTAAGCATCAAGTTCTTGAATTGACTTTCTTGGACGAGTACTAAGATAAAATGCATGCGCGCTTATCAGAAATGCAGCAAGAAACATCTTTGTTGCAAAGATGAGATTCCATGGCCTATTTGGATCTGGATATGCTACAGTGAGAGAATCTATGTCCGGAGTTACTCCATTAATCATTCCTGCAGTAATTTGAGAACTCAGAAGAATAAAATTGTAAATTGTTTCATAGAGCGTAATTATTGCCAATCCCAAAAGCATTAGCTGAACCATTGTAAGTTTCCATTTTGAAACAGTAACTGTCCTTTTCCAACCTAATCGAGAAACACAGTACCAACTAACAATTGATGTGAAAAATAACCATGTTAGCAATTTGGCAAAATGAGGAGTTGGAAATTCTGTCTTAACAAGCACTTCTCCCATCACATATGTGCCCTTGATGGACCATTCCTGTATCATGGCATAGAATCCAAATATGGTAATTGAACACATTATGAATGCGCTAGCATAGAAAACATACAAGAATATCCTGTAACTGGGATCATTTTCTTGTAAGTGTACTTTCATTTGATCTCGATGTATGTCTCTAAAATATAAGAATTGGTTTTAATTTAGGAAGTTTAATTATGGTGAAAATTTTCTATTGTGTTATTGAAAATTCCGATAAATATACCAATTATTGAAAAAGACGAAATAAATGAAGTACGTTCTGTATTAACCGAGAAATCTCTCACAACTGCAGCAAATTCTGGAGGAAAGAGAGTACAAGAGTTTGAACAACTTTTAGCCTCATACACAAAATCAAAATATGCAATAGCAGTAAATTCTGGAACAGCTGCACTGCAAGCTGCACTTTATGCTCTTGACATAAAGCAAGGCGATGAAGTCTTGATACCATCTTTTACATTTGTAGCAACTGCTAATTCCATTCTGTCAGTTGGGGCAAAGCCTGTGTTTGTTGACATACGCCCTGAAAATTATACGATGGATCCAAGTGATCTTAAAAAGAAGATCACAAAAAAATCCAAGGCAATAATGCCAGTTCACCTATATGGAAATTTTGCATACATGGACGAAATTGCTGAGATTGCTAACAAGCATAATCTTGAGATAATTGAAGACGCATGCCAATCATTAGGAACTACATACAAGAAAAAACAATCTGGAACATTTTCAAAAATGGGTTGTTTTAGCATGTATGCTGCTAAAGTTATAACTGCAGGAGAGGGCGGGGCTATAGTTACAGATGATAAAAATCTCTTTGAAAAACTACGTA
>JBOGQV010000073.1:0-15525 GCA_050749145.1 Nitrosotalea sp.
CAGGAATTAGCACAGTCACAAAAAGTAATCAAGGCTTATAAAAACCATACATGGGTAAAACCAATTGCGGGAGTCGCCCAGCCTGGTCAAAGGCGCTAGCTTGAGGGGCTAGTATCTTAGGATTTCGTGGGTTCAAATCCCATCTCCCGCATTAATGATTTTAAAACGATTATACATTGAATTGATTGAATGAATATTTTTCATATGTTTGATGATGGACATGTGCTTTGGTAAAGCCCTTATTTGACATGAAATTGTGTATTGATATGGAAATTACTGTAAAACAAATGATGCAAATTGAAGAGAACGGACATCAAATGGGTTTTTTTAGAAAACTAATGATGGAAAATGCTGGTGCTATTACTACACGACACATTGTTGAACATTATTCTGATTTGATATCAAAAAAAATAACAATTTTTGCTGGATTGGGAAACAATGGTGGGGATGCTTTTGTGGTAGCCCGACACTTGGCGGCATTTGGTTGTACTCCAACTGTTATACTTTTGGGGCATCCTGATAAGATAAAATCAGAAGAGGCTCGATCAAACTGGAAGATTTTAGAGAAAATGAATTCTGTAAACCTCATGCTTGCATCTGATGCGAGCAAAATTATAAGTGAATCCGAAGTAATAGTAGACGGGATATTGGGAACTGGCATATCTGGAAAAATCAGAGAGCCATATTCATCAGCTATAGATCTGATAAATCAATCTCATGCTTTCAAATTAGCTGTTGATGTTCCATCTGGTCTTGATCCTGATACTGGGATGGTAAACGACAAATGTGTAAAAGTCGATATTACTGTGACTTTTCATAAAATGAAAGTTGGGATGCCAAAAGGCCAAGATATGTGTGGAAAAATAATGGTGGAAAAAATAGGAATACCGCCTGAAGCCGAGATTGGGGTATTGATATGATAGTCTATCAACTTCAAGTGGGGAATATGCAAAATTTTACCTATGTTCTTGAAGATGAAGAAACAAAGGAGTCTGTTGTCATTGATCCGTCTTGGGATCTAGAGCTAGTTCTGGAAACAATAGAAAGAAACGATCTAAAAGTCAGATACATCATAAACACACATCATCATTTTGATCATACTATAGGAAATGATGCAATGGTAAATCATACTAAATCTAAGATATTACAACATGAATCCTCAACTCTAAAAAATGATGTACGTATATCTGATGGTGAAAAAATAACATTTGGCAAATCTGAACTTGTTGTGATACATACACCTGGACACTCAAAAGATAGTATTTGTCTGGTTGGTGATGGAAAGATCTTTTCTGGTGATACACTTTTTGTGGGAAATTGCGGCAGAATTGATTTGCCTGGAGGGAGTGCGAAAGAACTCTATCATAGCCTATTTGATATCCTCTACAAACTCAATGATAATCTAGTGTTATATCCGGGACACAATTATGGAAGTTCTCCACACTCAACTATGGGAAAAGAAAAGAAAACAAACTTTGTATTACAACCTAGGACAGAAGTGGAGTTCTTGGATTTTATGGGCAGTGATTAGTCATTGCATGATATAGAAATACTCGGGAACAAGGAAAAAGGTTTAGAATTCATAAAACAAACTGAACAAAAAAAATTCATCTTCTCTCTAGTGATATCGTATACTGAAACATCAGAAATCCCGGGAATCACCATGGCTGGAGAACATCCAGATTTGATAAAATTTACAGGACCTGCTGATGCCGAATTCATTCACTATGGATATTGTAGGAGCATATCTGTAATTCCAATGACCCCTGACGGAAAACCAACTCCTGCATTGTTAACAAAAACTGCATTAGAAGCAGCAAGTATTCCAAGTGTTGTTGTAAATGCAGGTAGCAAGGTATCGCCAAAACTTCCATTCATTGACATGGGCTTGGACTGTGGCAAAAATATTGGAAAAGAACCAGCCCTTAGTCTTGATGACGTTGGAAAAGCTGTGGAATATGGTAGAATAATTGGAAGATTCTTAGGTGCTTCAACTGATTGTGTCATAATAGGTGAAAGTATTCCTGGTGGCACCACAACAGCTCTTGGAGTGCTTGAAGGGTTTGGAATTACCGGATTTGTTAGCAGTAGCATGCCAAAAAATCCAGTCGATCTCAAAACCCAAACAGTGAAAGATGGATTGAAAAGACTTCATTCAAAAGATCCATTTGAAATCATATCACAATTAGGTGATCCTATGATTCCAACAATTGCAGGTATTCTCAGTACTGCTTCTGAAATTTCTAGAGTGATATTAGCTGGTGGAACACAAATGGCAGCTGTGCTTGCTTTTGCAAAAAGTATGGGATTTGATGGAAAAAATACTGCTATTGGTACTACTTCTTATGTGGCCGAAGATAACTCTGCAAATCTAGTCGATATGATTTTGCAGATATTGGATATTCCTATACTTGTTGCTAAACTAAAACTTGCAGAATCAAAAATTTCTGGATTAAACTCGTATGCTGAAGGATTTGTCAAAGAAGGAGCAGGTGCTGGAGGTGCATCTATTGGTTGCATGTTAAAAACTGGCATTGATGCTAAAGGTCTTTTGGATTTGACCGAAAAAGAATATTCTAAAATTACTTGACTGTGACTGATTTTGCCAAATTTCTTGGATAATCCGGATCAAAGTCTTTGTCAATTGCAGCATAATATGCAAGAAGTTGTATTGGTACTATCTCTACAAGTGGATATAACGACTCGTTGATACTAGGGATATCTATCCAGTAATCATACACATCACTTGGTTTATCTGAAATTCCTATTATCTTGGCACCTCTTGCCTTTATCTCTCTAGCTGATGTTAACGTATCATTGTATGTGGAATCATTAGGATTTATGATCAAAACATAGGAATTGGAATCCATCAATGCCAAGGGACCGTGTTTTAATTCTCCCCCTGGAAGTCCTTCTGCATGTATGTATGTAAGCTCTTTTAGTTTTAATGAACCTTCAGAAGCTATTGGATAGTGTATGCCTCTTCCTAGTACGTAAATATCTGAAACATCTTTTAGTTTCTTTGCGACATCTTTGATTTTAGAATCGTTGGAAAGGATTTTTTTTATTGCTTCTGACACTTTTGCAAGATCCAATTCTATGCAACCATTACAGATTTTATCGACTATTTTGTATAAGACAACAAGTTGTGATGTAAAACTTTTAGTTGCAGCAACTCCTATCTCTGGACCACAGTTTAGTCCCATTGAAATAGATGATTGATGAACCAATGAAGATGTCATCATGTTGACTATTGATATGATTTTTGACCCTGACTTTTTTGCAATATCTACGGCTTCTAATACGTCTGCACTTTCACCGCTCTGAGATATTGCAATTAAAATTGATTTCTCCTCAAACATATCTGGAGAAAATTGTGCTTCACTAGAGATTAGTGGATCGATCTTTATTTTTGCATATTTTGAAAAAAGAAATTTTGCAATTAATGCCGCATTATAGCTTGTTCCGCTTCCTGTAATGTACATATTTCTTGCATGCTTTATCAAATCTGAAGCCAAATCCATCTCTAGTTTGGTGTTGTTTCCTGCACTCAATACTGTTGCTGGTTGTTCTGAAATCTCTTTCAACGTATAGTGCGCATATTGTCCCTTGTATGCATCAGCAAACTCTTTTGATACTTTTGTTATCTGATGTTGTACTGGTTTTGCATCAAAATCAAAGATCTTCAATCCGTCTTTGTCAATAATTACAAACTCTTTGTTATCTGGATAAATTACTTCATCTGTATATTCTACAAATCCTAGTACATCGCTTGAAATAAAATATCCTTCTTTTCCAACTCCAATTATTAGTGGTTCATGGAGTCTGGCCGCAGCTAATGTGCCATCTTGAAAAACTGCTACAAAAGCATAATTTCCCTTTAATTCTGATACTGTATCTACTATAGATCTTTTGATCTCTTTAGTCTTATCATAATTATATTGAAGAAGATTTGCTATCACTTCGCTGTCTGTTTGACTTTTAAAAGCATAACCTCGTTCTTGAAGCATTTTTTTTAATTCTTCATGATTCTCAATTATCCCATTGTGCACAATGGCTACTTCTCCTGAACTTGATGGGTGTGGATGAGCATTTACATCCGTCACCATTCCATGGGTAGCCCATCTGGTATGGCCTATTCCTATGGTTCCGGAAAGCTCATCTAATTTTACTGCCTTGTTTACCTCTAAGACTTTACCTACTCCTTTTCTTACATTGATTTGATGTTCTGAAAAAATTGCAACTCCTACGCTATCATAACCGCGATATTCCATTCTTTTTAGTCCCTTGACTATTATTGGTGCTGCAGAGCTGATGCCGAGATACCCTATAATGGAACACATGTTGATATCGTATACATTTTCTTGATAAATAATGATTGTGGGTGTTTTATTCGGCTGGTTGTTCAGTTTTTACTTCTTGAGCTGGTTGTTGCTTTGCTTTGTTGAGGTCTAATTCTGGAGACAAGTGAATTTGATCTTCTTCCTCCACTTTTACGGTGTATGAAGGAACTGTGACTATTCTTTCTCCAATCATTACATGACCGTGAACTACTATCTGTCTTGCCAAGTATGGGCTCTTGATTGATTCCTTTTTCTGAATAAATGTCTGTAATCGTCTAGACAAAAAGTCAGTTACTTTTAGATTAAGTACATCATCTAATGTTGAATTTTCTTTTACTAACCCAACTCTTGCAAGTGATTTCATAAGTATCGGTTCTTTTGTACTTCTAACATCTTTAGTTAAAGCTAAAAGTGATCTTGCCTGATTTCTTATTCTCGAAAGTTCAGTATGTGCTTTCCATAATTCTCTTTTGTTCTTGAGTCCAAAAGTACCTAGTACATGTAATTCTTCATTTAGTAAATCATAGTTGAGAGGACGTTTTGGTTTCCTCCACATTTTTCGTGAATTCTTTGGATGATCTCCCATCTAAACACCTACTTTTTCTTTTCCGCCGCTGGTTTTGCTGCAGGAGCTGCACCAGCCTTTGGAGCTGCTGCCGCTGCAGGAGCTGCACCAGCCTTTGGAGCTGCTGCCGCTGCACCTTCAGCTGGAGCACCAGGTGAACCAGCTGGCAACACTTTGCCTCCTTTCTTGACTCCGACCGCACCACCTTTTCTACCAGTAGTACGTGTACTCTGTCCTCGAACTTTTAATCCATATGTGTGGCGAAATCCTCTCCAACTATTCATGCCCTTTTCGCGTTCAATATCATTTCTTACATTAAAATCAATATCTGAAGTAATGAGATGAAAATTATTTCCGGTATCCATGTCTTTTCGTCTGTTTAAGAACCATGATGGTATGTTAACAGATACCGGATCTCTCATGGCCTTTTCGATCTCTTCGACTTGTGATTCGGTAAGAAAGCCCACATTACTGTTAGGATTAATTTTTAATACTTCTAAAAGAGATTTTGCAAAGTTATACCCTATTCCTTTTACCTGACCAACTCCAATGATGGTCTTTTTAGCTCCGGGGACATCCTTACCCGCAATTCTAACTATGTGTCTAAATTCCTGTGAAGACAAGTACAAAAAATCCCCTGTACCCCCGATAAAAACCATACTAAAATAATGAGGTCTCACGGTTTACCCACAGCCAAAAATTGATGGAGTTTTAATGAGTGATTTTATATCTAACAAGAAAAAAATATTACATTCTGGGAATAGTTGGTAGATTTGAGTGAAAATTTTGATAAGCAAAAAATGATGGAAACTCTGGTAGATCCAGATGTATCCTCTATTCTTGCAGAGCTTGAAAGTGGAGAAAAAGATTCTGTCTATTTGACAGATAAACTACAATTGTCCGTAAATCTAATCAAAGATCGCCTTTCATATGTGATAGAAAATAAGTTTGTTATGGTGACCCAAAACAATGGAAAGGAAATTTTCAGTGTAGATTTAATCAAGCTTAATAAAATTATGGAAAATGATGATAATTTTAAAAATGTAGTTGATGGATTAACTGAATTAGATCAATTTCTTAACTAAGATTTAACACGATTTCTTATGAGATACATCATACCAACTGCAAGTCCACTAAGTCCTATCATTAATGCTATGAATCCTGAGATATCTATCAATTCTATTCCTTGTGGGTAGTATCCAATAATTCCAAGAACCTGAATCTCTCTCTGTCCTTGATTCTCTATCTGTAGAGTATAATTTCCAGACCTAGTAATCTTGAATATTTCCTGAATTGGACTTTTTGTTATGGGCTTTGTTATAATTGCAGTACCCGTGGGATCAATCACTGTGGACTTGATATTGTCACCGTCTTTAAAATCTGTTATTTGAATAGAATACACTCCATTCTGATTACTGTCTGGTTTCATCTCTTTTGTAACAGTCATCTGTGTCCCAATACCTAGAGTGTTTTGCTGGTTAGAAAGATTTTCTGAAGTTGTTTGAGATTGATATGCAGTTATTGCAATTCCTATCAATATCAATACTCCGCTTGTTATTAGGATTGGTTTAGGATTTACCATATTCACATTTGTCTTCTAACCCTAGTTAAAACTTCTCAGTGTGTGGTTGACGTAAACTTTTAGTAAACTTCTAGTAAAATTCAGTATGAATTATTCGACAACGTTATCTTATACATCTTCTAAGATTAGAAAGTTGTACAAAATTCTAGTAACTCTTCTAGTCTTCTCATTGATTATCCCGCCGATCTCTTCACCTAGTGTAAATGCCTATTCTGATCATCCTAATCTTTTTGTTTCTGCCGAAAATAGTCTATTTACTAATCATTTCTCAGGACCAATGATAGTGCAAGTTATTGTACAAGAAGATAATACTCAATTAGATCAAGCAATAGGACAACCCAATGTCTCCGTAAATGGACGACATCTTCAGATGGTACAAGGTTCTGATGGTAACTGGCATGCATTTTTTGCTAATACTGATAGTGCAAAACAGGCTGATCAAGCGGCTCTGTCTGGTTCTGCAGGACAAAGTATTGATTTTGGAGTCTTTTGCTCAAGCTCTACTTCTTCAACCGTTCTAGGAATGGATGTCTCTCAAACTGATGGAGTAGCAATTCCTGATTCTGCAGGATTATCTGGTACTACTCAAGGAACTGCAGGTTTTAGTTCATGCAGTGGTACACCTACAACCCCCTCAAATCAAAATAATGTGATAAGAAATCCTCCTTCTTTAAATCTGAATCCACAAGTCCCGACTGGCCAAATAGGAATAAATCAAAATGTTTGGCCACTCGTTCAGCTTTTTACATTGAGTAATAATGTTCACATAGAATACGATCGTTCTACAGGTACACAAAGCGTTGATCTTGATTATTCTGATATTCCAAACATTTCATTAGGTGTTGATAGAACTGGATATCCTGCTGGTTCCGATGTTTTTGCAACTATTGATGATGCTGAATTAAGCATAGATCCCACATCTCAAGATTCATGGACTTTTAATGTTGGTTCTAATCCTGCAACATTCTATCAAGCCTTTGCAGAATCAGGTAGTAGTGCAAGTGGTTCCGGTCTAGTAAATTTGATACCTTATCTGAATAGTCTTGGATTCAAAGATAATGGAAAACTGAGTATGGATATATCAGATGTTATTAACTTGAAAACTAATTCTGTCCAAACCAGTTCATCACTAAATGGTATGTACAATAAGCTAGTAACTTTTGTAGAAACAGGTCCACATACTGGAATTTTTGAAAGCTCATTTGCTGGCGTATCAACAATTGGAACACTTTCAAATGCTCCCAGATCTCACTCTGGATCAATTACCTATGACCTTCAAAGTGCTTCTATTGTTTCAGGTACTTCTACTGCAAGTCTCACTGTTGGTAGTGGTCAGAGTCAGTTCGGTCCTGGTCAAAGGGAAGCAATTACTCTAGTAGATAATGATCAAAACATTAATTCTGCACAGGTTGATCAACTAGATGTCTTTAGATCTGCTGCAAAAATTCCAACCTTGAAGATTGGAAATCCAATAACGCTGAGTAGCTCATCTAACGTTAAATTTTATAATAATTCCCTTTCAATTTCTGTACCATCTACTGTATTTGATACTAATTCACTAAGATTGATAATTGATACTAGATCTCAACCAGTGTCAAATTTTCAGAAAATTACACTAAATTTGGGTGTTTCAGCCCAGTCTCTTAAGGACTTGCTCATAGATACGAGCCAATCAAATTCAAAAGGAACTAATTGGGTTAATTATGATCTGAGATCTTTTCAACAGCAGCTTGGAATAACTTCATTTTCCAGCGTTACTATGACGTTATATTTTGGATCTGTTGGATCTTCACCGGTCACAATTGTACCCTCTGGAACAATCGTGTCAGGTAATGGTCTACTTCAGATAAGTAATTCTGCAGTAACATCCATCAAATCAATGTCATCAAATCTACCTGTATTTTTAGAAATTAATTTCAATACTTCAGGTAAGATTTCAAATCCCAGTAATACACAACCCATTGTATTTGATCTCTTTTCTTTTGGAAATAATGGCAACCAACTAGTAAACAATGCCATCTATAGAGCAGAACTACAAGAAACATCTGCTAACTCAGGTGTCTTTTCTGGAACAATGGAATATGCCGTAATAAATCAATTAAATCAATTTGATCCTAATCTGATCAAAGGACTTCGAACTTTTGGCAGTAATATTAAATTTCTTGTAAGTACTGAACTTACAGATGCCAATGCAATACACTTTTCAATTTTAGGTACTCAAGGAGGAACATCAACAACAGTGACATCACAACACAATCTTCCAACAAATACTGGTGTAGTTACTCTTGATTCGCCAAATTATAGAATTGGATCTGATGTTACAATAACAGTCAATGATCCTGACCTAGTTACTGATGCTAATACAATTGTAACATACACAAGTGTAAATGATCCTAGTTCCTCATCTGATGATACAGTTGGGGATAATAGCGGAAACATACTCTTAGAAGTATGGATTAAAGGATTCAGATTTCAGCATTGTACAGTAAATGGAGTTGCATATGGGGGACTTGCTGCCACAGGTTTTACATTAACTGAAACCGGACCGGGTACTGGAATATTCAAAGGAATTTTTAAAATGCCTTCATGGATATGTAGCGAAGATAAGACCTCTCTAATATCACCAGTGGGTGGTAATGTCCAAGCATGGTATCATGACTTTCGAGATCAATATGGTAGATCCGTCATAATCAGTTCAACAGTAGCAATTCCTGCTAAAACTCAATCTACAACCACCAATCAATATGTGCCAACAATTACTACACCGATAGTCTCAACATCCACTCAGATTAGCGATCAGTCTGGAAGACCTCTTCTACAGAGTCCACACGTTGGACAAACAATCAACTTCAAAGGTATGATCTCAAACAAATATTATCAAGATTCCCAGAGAATTTCCTACATTGTTCAAATAAAAGATAGTAACAGCAAAGTGGTTTTTCTAAAATGGTCTGAAGATAATCTTGTAAATCTGTCTACCACTAATGAAGAAATTAGTTGGGTACCAACATTATCTGGAGCATATTCCGCAGAAGTTTATGTATGGAATGGAATGGATTCTCTGGTACCACTTGCAGATCAAAATCAATACAAAATTCAAGTTTTACCATAATTAAATTTCTAAAATCTAAAAGTTATACTTGCTCTTGTATGGTGACACCGCACGTAGTTCCTGAACAACTTTTTTTAATGCATCCACAGTTTCATCTATTTCTTGTTCCGTATTTGTTATTCCTACTGTAAGACGTAATGAGCCTGTAACTTGTTCATGTGAAAAACCCATTGCTTTTAAAACATGTGATGCTTTCTGTATTTTCACAGAACATGCAGAACCTGTAGATGCAGATATTTTATTTTCATCTAGTTTTATTATTAGATCCTCACCGTTTACTCCTAGGAAAGTGAAATGGGTATTATTGGGAGTTCTCATATCTGGATGTCCATTGATAGTAGTAGCAGGTATCTCCTGTAAAACTCTTGAAACTAATTTTGTGGTTAGTTTTTTGAGATGGATAGTATTTACATCCATGTTATTCTTTGAAAGTTTGCACGCCATTCCAAATCCTACGATGCTTGCCACATTTTCCGTGCCAGATCGAAATCCATTTTCTTGTCCCCCACCTAATATCAAAGGAGATATCTTTACTCCTCTTTTGACATATAATGCACCCACACCTTTTGGTCCGTTTATCTTATGTGATGATATTGAAAGCAAATCAATACCAAGATCCTTGACATCTACAGGAATTTTTCCTACTGCTTGTACTGCATCTGTATGAAAAGCAATATTTTTTTCCTTTGCAATCTGGACCATTTCTTTTATTGATTGTATCGTCCCAACTTCATTATTTGCATACATTATTGTAATTAGGCAGGTATCACTTGAAATTTCTTTTTTAAGATCTTCAGGATTTATACGGCCATACTTGTCTACCGGAAGAAAAGATATCCTATATCCTTGCTTTTCAAGATGCTTACATGGTTCTAGTATGGCATCGTGTTCTATGGAAGATGTTATGATATGTTTTCCTTTGTTCTGTGATGATATGCCATAGATTGCAGTATTATTTGATTCTGTCCCGCCGGATGTTATGAGTATTTCATTACTATCTGCATTGATGAGTGACGCAATTCGTTTTCTTGCATTTTGAATAGCTGCATTTGCAAGCCTTCCATGTTTGTGTATGGAAGAAGGGTTTCCATATTGTTCTCTAAAATATGGTAACATCTCCACTATGACTTTTTCATGAACTGGAGTAGATGCAGCGTTATCTAGATAGATCAATCTGTTATCACATTGAGTTTACCTGGTCTATAGCCGTTAGGATCTATTGTGATACTGTGAAATCCTAATTCATTCATATATTTTTCTAGAACTAGCATATTTTTTTTATTATCTAAAAAAATAATTTCATTTTTATCAACTTCTATACTGGCACTATCTCCAAAATCGCGAACTCTTACCTGTCTTACACCAAAAAGCTGTTTAACCATAATTTCACTTTTTTCTATTCTTACAAGCTTTTCCGCTGTTACTGTATTACCCCATGGAATGCGTGATGCTAAACAAGAGTTAGATGGTTTGTCATGTATCGAAAGATCTATCTCTCTTGCTACTCTTCTCACATCAGATTTTGTGAATCCTGTTTCTACTAATGGACTTTGAACACCGTTTTTTTTGAGTGCTACTAATCCAGGTCTATATTCCGTAAGATCATCAAGATTGGTACCATCTACAATTAGGGTAATTTTTTCTTTTTTTGATAATGCCAAAAGATGTTCTGCTAATTCTGTTCTACAATGAAAGCATCTATTCTGATCATTTTTTACAAAGTCAGGATTGTCTAACTCACTGTATTCTATAATTATATGTCTAATTCCTATCTCTTGGCAAACGCTTTTCGCTGATTCTAATTCTTCTTGAGACAATGTCTTATAGTCTGCAGTTATGGCAACAGCTTGTTCGCCTAATGCTTTTTGGGCTGCACATGCTACTAAAGCACTATCTACTCCTCCTGAAAGAGCTACCAAAGCTTTTTCTTTTCCATAAAACCAATTAACTAAATCTTCTATCTGTTTCATTTTGTGTTTAATTTTCGTTTGACCTCTTCTGATATCAAATATGATGCTTCTTTGAATGACAATGATAATGAATCTGCAATCTCTCTGACTTCGTCTGATTCTACTTTGAAATGTTTTACCATGTCATTGTGTTTTACAATCTTACATCTTACGATGAAGTTTTTTTCTTGTATTGATATGGGTATTGAAACAATTATTCTTGGAACTACGTAGCGACTTGATGATCTTATTCGTATGCCCAAAGTACCAGTCTCTGAAACAAGCATATTGATTAAACTATTTGTAGCGGATGGATCACATATTATAGAAACAAGATTTGTTGGTCTTCCTTTTTTTGTTATGCCGCTTGTTACAGTAACATCTTTTGCTCCATTTGAAATCATCTTGTCAATCATATGTCCTATTATCTCACCTGATATGTCATCAAGATTTGTTTCAAGAATTTGTACAGTATCTAATTGAAATTCATCTGCTGTTTCTCCTCTAACAATTTTTAAAACATTGGAAAAGCCGTTAAAGTCCTTGCTACCAGCTCCATATCCTACTGACTTTATCTTCATTGAAGGATAAAATTCTGAACATCTGTTTGTTAGATTTACAAGTAAACTTGCGCCTGTAGGAGTAGTGAGTTCTTGTTTTGTCTGTCCTCCACAAATTATCATATCTGAGTCACGAAATATTTCCAATATTGCACTTGCAGGGTTAGATGTAGTACCATGAGAAAATGTTAGAGTTCCTCCACCAACTGCTACTGGGGTTGCAATAATCTCATCCGAAAATAATTTTAAATCATCTAATGCAATGGCAGAACCTATGATATCTATGACAGTGTCGATACTTGACGCCTCATGAAAGTGTACTGACTCAAGAGGCTCTCCATGTATGTTTGATTCTGCATGAAGCAATGATCTGATACTTTCCTTTGCAAAAACTCTGGCTTTTTCAGATAATCCTATCTTATCTGATGTGGATAATATGCATTCTTGAATCTCAATTCCTTTTCTTTCGTGTTGATTTTCGCTTGTCTCTAAGACAAGATGTGTTGCAGCTGTTCCATATTTGCTGACTTTTTCAAAACCCATTTTTAAAATTTTAGAACCTTTGAGATATTCTTCAGCTGAATGTGCCCCATTTATAACTCTGGACTCATTTGCTCCCATGTTAATTAATGAAGAAAGTAACATATCGCCTGAAATTCCAGCTATCTGTGCATCAATTACCAACACCATGATTTTCTAAACATACTGGAATGCATATAAATTGTAATTTGATTCGTGATTTGGTTACGATCTGAAAAACTGTAATTCTAACAAGTGACAGTCAAGTTTAATTAGAGATTACATGGAGGGCATTTTATGATTACAATCATCGGTTCAGGTAAAGTGGGTGGGGCAGCTGCACTATTTACTGCACTCAGAAAAGTCACAGATGAAATACTATTACTTGATGTGGTCCAAGGCCTCCCGCAGGGAGAAGCTATGGACATAAACCATATGTTGGCAGAAAAAGGAATTGATGTAAACGTTAGAGGATCAAATGATTATTCTGAAATGAAAGGTTCTGATATTGTGGTAGTTGTTGCAGGTTCTGGAAGAAAGCCTGGTATGACAAGGATGGACCTACTAAAAATAAATGCGTCAATAGTCAAGGGTGTTGTGGAAAACATTTCAAAATATGCTAAGGATGCTATGATAGTACCTGTAACTAATCCGTTAGACCCTATGGCATACCTGACATACAAAGTGTCAGGGTTCCAGAAGAACCGGGTGTTTGGTATGGGTGGCATGCTTGATTTATCACGTTTTACACAATTCATCCATGAATCTACTGGTTACTCTAGAAACTCGATACGTGGTCTTGTGATAGGTGAACATGGAGAAAATATGTTGCCACTACCGCGGTTCTCTACTGTCTCTGGGATACCATTACCTTCAGTATTGACAAAAGAAAAAATCGAAGATATTGTACAGGGAACAAGACAGGTTGCAGCAAAGGTAATAGAACTCAAGGGCGCAACAGTCCATGCCCCCGGTAACGCGATATCTACCATAGTTGAAGCTGTATTGAATGATACTAAACAAGTCATCCCTGTTGCAACATACCTTGACGGGGAATATGGCTACTCTGATGTCTCAATTGGAGTTCCTGTAGTCATAGGCAAAAATGGCGTTGAAAAAATAATAGAGCTGGATCTGGATGCAAACGAAAAAGAGTGGTTCAAAAAGGGAGTGGAAAGCGTCAAAAATGCCATCTCAAACCTTGAGTACTGATTAAATTTTTAACTGTAATCTAATTACCACATGTCATTGGATTTGACTGAAATACTAGAATCGCTTGAGCTTGGAAGGATAAGTGTATCTAAAGCCAAAAAATTGCTTTCTCTTTATGCTGTAGAAAAAATCGAAGATTTTGCCAAAATAGACACTAGTAGAAAACTGAGACGTGGAATTCCAGAAGTTGTATTTGCTGAAAAAAAAGAATTCTTGGATCTCAAGAAAATAATTCTCAAAGCTGCGTCAAAAGCAGATTCAGTTCTTGTCTCCAGGATAAATAAAAAACACTACCGGAAAATTCTGGCTTTTTCTAAAAAGAACAAATTGAAAATACATACAGGAAAGAACACAACAACTATACTTTTCTCAAATAAACTAAGTTCTACTGGGGGAAAAGTGGGTATACTTACAGCAGGAACTTCTGATATTGGTGTGGCAGAAGAAGCAAGGCTAGTATGCGAATCTATGGGATGTCAATGCATTTGTAGTTATGATATTGGAATAGCCGGAATTCATAGGCTTTTTCCTGTAATTAAGAAAGTAATACGTGAAGATGTGGATGCGATCATAGTAGTTGCTGGAATGGAAGGAGCTCTTGCGTCTGTAGTATCATCATTGGTGGACATACCAGTAATTGGGGTTCCTTCATCAGTTGGATATGGTTATGGAGAAAAAGGAGTTGCAGCATTGGCATCTATGTTACAAAGTTGTACTTTGGGATTATCTGTTGTTAATATTGACAATGGCATTGGTGCAGGAGCATTTGCAGCTAATATTGCTAATAGGAGTGTACGAAAGAAATCACGTTTTAATAATTCCAAGGCTTCCTAATTCTGATCCTATTCCATATCCTATGAGGGCAATGCCCGTACCAAGTCCTGCCATTTCCAATCCCCCTCGTAACATACTGATATTAGCAATTTTTGATTTTATTGCACCGATTATAAAAGATGCAGAAAGACTAACCCCTATTGCTACAAAGAGTGGAACATATCCATTCAAAAAGAAATATGGTATAATTGGTAAGATTCCACCCACAAGAAAAGCACCAAACATACGAAATGCACTTTTTAGTGGACTCCCAACTATTTCTAAATTCAATTTGAGTTCCTCTGTAAGCATTGTATCTAGCCAAACTTTCTTGTCAGATGTTACCTTGTCTACAATCTTTGCTAAATCTTGACCTGTGAATCCTTTTGCTTTGTAAACATCTTCTATTTCTTTTTTCTCTGCTTCTGGGACATTATTCATCTCCCATTTTTCACGTTCTATCTCTGAATCTAGAATCTGCCTTTGTGATTTTACCGCAAGATAATTTTGAACTGCCATTGCTTTTGCACCTGTAAACATGGCAACAATTGCTGCAAGTATAATTATATTTGAAGATACTTCTGCTCCTCCAACACCTGCTACAAGTCCTAGTGATGTGTTTATGCCGTCACCGAATCCAAATACAAAATCTCTTATCGAACTACTCTCTTTTTGATGTGCTTCAACATGTCGTGGTTCTATTCCACTCATTGTCTATGTACTGTGCTGCCGGTTTATATGTCAAAAGTAAAAATTTCTAAAATAACACACTTAGGTAAACGATTTATATCATAGTAGAAAGAACTCGAAGAAAGGAATGGCAGGAAGGAGAATAGTTCTAACTGCAGATCGTAGCCTTATGACTAACTA
>JBOGQV010000074.1:0-3201 GCA_050749145.1 Nitrosotalea sp.
AAATTGATTAAAAAACTTTGTTGCTTAGTTTTGATCCAAGATCGGATCTAAAATATTTAGCTCACTATGCTACCATACAGACCGTTTGGTGCTGCACCATCGATCTTGATATTGACCTTTTGTCCAAGCTTGACCTTGTCATCTATGACCACTTGCTTGTATGCAAAGTTTCTTCCCTTTGTTATGCCATCTGATACTTCATCAAACAAGACTTCTCCTTTCCAGCCTACCCATTCTTCATTTCTCTGCTGAGAGATCTTTTTTGCAAGGTCAAAGATTATTTTGCTTCTCTGCTTGACTATGTCCACATCGATCTGATCCATCTGGGAAGCCTTGGTGCCAGACCTTGCACTATATCTTGAAAGGTTGACAACATCTGGTCTTGTCTCATTTATCAAGTCTATAGTTTTGGCAAAATCTTCTTCAGTCTCTGTGGGAAAACCCACTATGATATCAGTTGCGATGGTAAATCTATCAAATCTCTTCCTAAATTCCAAATTTACATCATAGAATATCTTTGAAGTATGCATCCTTTTCATGTCCTTTAGGACCTTATCGCTACCGCTCTGGACTGGAATGTGAAGAAACTTGAAGACTTTGTCATTTCCAAAACTCTCTAAAAGTTTACCTTTGATGCGTGGAAGATACATGGGATTCATCATTCCTACACGCATCATGAAATTATGTTCTATATCTGATACTGCACGTACTAGTTCGGGAAGACTAGAACCAATGTCAAAGCCATAACAACCATTGTCAGTTGACGTAAGCCAAACCTCTGCGCAACCATCTTCAATTTCATGACGTACTTGTCTTACAATGTCCCCTACTCGGTAGCTCTGCAAATCTCCTTTGGCTATCTTTGTCTGGCAAAATGTACACTCGCTCATACAACCGCTTGCAATCTCAACAATTCCTACTGCTGGATTTAGTCTGACCTTTGGTAGTCCAATTTTGCTGACATCAGTATCTGCAAGCTCTATTTTTTTTATTCCATCTAGTGTGGAGCGTATGACATCCAAAGTTTTTCCAAGTGAATTTGGTCCAAGCAAACTTGCATTTGGACTGAATTTTTCTACAGTTGCTTGCTCTGCTTTGGGAAGACAACCTGCAACAACAAGTGGTTTTGTTTTTAATTTTTTTATCCTATGAACCATCTTGTGTGCAGTGACATCTTTAACAGAACAAGTGACTATCACACTAAGATCAGAATCTTTCTCATTTTCTGCAAGACTGTGTCCCCCATTTACAATAAGACCTGATATCATTTCCGAGTCTGCAAAACTTGCAGAGCAACCATATGCCTCTACCCAGATCTTTGCCATTGTTTATCCAAGCAATGCCTTTACTTCTTTTTCAGTCAACAATCCTTTGGAGATTACTAGTTGTCTGATTGTCTTTCCGGTCTTGAGAGACTCTTTGAATAAATCAGCAGATACTTGGTATCCGATCTTTGGAGTAAGAAGCGTTACTATGACTGGACTATTTTCTATGTACTGGCTAAGCTTTGTCTTGTTTGCACTTAGTCCGTCAATCAGATTCCTTGAAAATATTGGAACAAAATTTCGTAACATGTCCATTGCATCAAGAACTGACTTTACCATTACTGGAAGCATCACATTGAGTTCAAACTGGCCTGCCTGTGCAGCAAGTGCTACTGTAGCATCTTTTCCAATTATATCAAAGCATACCATGTTCATACATTCTGCAAGTGATGGGTTTACCTTGCCTGGCATGATGGATGAGCCTGCATGAACTGCGGGAATTCCAATCTCAGAAAGACCTGCAACAGGTCCTGATGCCATTAGTCTGATATCATTTGAGATTCTTCCAAGCTCTAGTGCTAGATTTCTAAGAGCAGATGAAACTCTGGCAACTGCAAATCTACTCTCAAGTCCAAATTGCATGTCTGGTTCTGGTTTGAGTGCAAGTTTTGATATCTTGCCAAGCTCTGAAATTGCAAGTATTCTGTATCCCTTTGGAGTGTTTGCACCAGAACCAACTGCTGTTCCACCAAGTGCGACTCGCTCTAGTTCTTTTTTTGATTCAAATATTGCATCACGTGCCTTTGCAAGTGCAGTAGCATATGCTGCAAACTCACTACCAAGAGTTACGGGAAGTGCATCCATCAAATGGGTTCTTCCAATTTTTTGATAACTTGAAAATTCTTTTGCCTTTTTTATTAACGACCTCACTAGTTCATCAATTACTGGTATGACTTGGTTTACATCAAATAAAATTGCAACATGCATTGCAGTTGGAAATGTGTCATTGCTTGACTGTGACATGTTTACATGATCATTTGGATGAATAACTTCGTAATTGCCTTTCTTGTTTCCAATTATTTCTAGTGCTACATTTGCAATCACTTCATTAGTATTCATGTTAAACGCAGTTCCAGCGCCAGAGTTTATTGCCTCTACCAAAAACTGATCAAGATGTTTTCCAGATAAGATTTTATCACAAGCCTTTATGATTGCATTTCCTCGTTTTGTATCAAGTACTTTTACTTTCATGTTTGCAACTGCAGCTGATCTTTTGATCATGACAAATGCCATGATAAGATATGGATGGGATCTCTGTCCTGTTACATGATATTGTTTTATTGCTCTTGCTGTAAATGCGCCATAGTATGCTTCTGCTGGGATCTCAACTTTTCCTAGGGAATCCGAATCCGTTCTAAACTTCACGCCAAAACTAAAATTAATTTTCCTAATATGCATTCGCATTTTTTAAAATTAAGAGTGGTATGGAATCGCAAGAATCTATGAAATTCTCAAGAAAATCCCCAATAAGTTAATATATATAGATTCAAACATCCGAAACGATGAACAGACGATACAGTATGATGTCTATTGCCGCAATAGTGGCAGTAGCAGGATTATTGTTCGCAAGTACATATTCACAGACTCAGATGACTGCATCTAGTCAGAGCATCCCTAGTGCATCAGCACAGGCCTCTACAAAGGCAGTCAATGACATGGGCGGTATCCAGTTACAAATGCCAGATGCATTTGCACAGATACCAGCAGATCAAATTGATGGTTTGGTTGCACAAGGACGTCATGTAGTAGATGTACAGCTAACAGCTACAAGCGCTAGCTTACCTATTATGGGCGGCGGAACATACTACGCATTGACTTTCAACGGTCAAGTCCCAGGACCAACTGTAAGAGTTACACAAGGCGACATCGTCAGAGT
>JBOGQV010000075.1:0-5620 GCA_050749145.1 Nitrosotalea sp.
CCTTGTTTTTCTGCATGTTTTGCATACTCGAGTAATCTAGTAGGTGTCCTGTGTGCAGAGACAATCTGATCTTCATGTTTTATTCCAAATTCGTCTAGTGCTGTTGCTGCAGAATGCATCACTTTGCTGTCTGAGCTAGACCCCATGATGATGCCAACTAGCGGTTTTTTTGAATAAGACATCGAATATGACAGAATCGAATTAAATAATTAAACTCAACGTTTTTGGGTGGTAGTGTTTTCTACTGGTGTAATTCGATCTCTTAAATTATATCTGAGATGAATCTGACTTGAACTGTGCAAAAATCTCCTATCGAAGTAAGACGCGCATTTGGAGTCTTGTTTATAGGTGTAGCAATCGCAGTTGGTTCTGCCTCCATTCTAAGTGAGATATCATTTGAGCACAAGGAGCCAATCTTTTACTATGGAATAATCTGGTTTGCAAGTTTTGCAATAACATTTGGAATAATTCTTGGAAAATTCAGGACCTTGTTGTCATCTATCAAGGGAAGGATGAAAAATAGTGTTTCATGGCCTCCCATGGTCAAAGCCATTAACGGCTTGTGCTGGGCTGCTCCGTTTGCAGCAATAGGAATAGCACCTCCATTTTACCAATATCTTATTTTACTTGGAATTGGTCTTGGAAATACTTCGACATTTTTCTTTATGAAAAAGTACAGCAATCTTGTAAATCTTGAACAAATAATCGTAGGTGCAATATCATTAGCTGCCATCCCGCTTGCTATATTGATTGATACGTCGTTTATATCAAACCAGACAACTGCGGTTATCACATCAAGAATAATGATTGCAGTTGCCTATGGTGCAGGCGGCATATTTGCTCTAGTCAAAAAATAAATCAATCCTGAATAAATTTAATAGAATTTTTTATTTTTATAGTCTTTTCTAGTAACGCATCTACATCTTTTGTATCTTGCTCGTCTACGACATTAAAGTGTCCTAGTTTTCTCTGTGGTTTTGCCTCATCTTTGTGGTACATTTTTAGATATACTCCATCTTTTTGTTCAAGTGTGATTGGCTTGTATTTTCCAACAAAATCTTTTGGACCCAAGATGTTGCACATTACTGTGGTATGCTTTAGTCTTGTACTGCCCAGAGGTAATCCAAGTATTGCCCTGAGGTGCTGCTCAAACTGTGATGTCTCACTTGATTGTAATGTATGATGTCCTGAATTGTGTACTCGCGGGGCAATTTCATTTATTAGCACCTTGTCATCTTTTGTCACAAACATTTCGATTCCAAATACCCCTGCCCCGTGTAACACATCCATGGTCTTTTTGGCAATCTTGTCTGCTTCTGATGAAATCTTGTTGTCAACTCGTGCAGGTGCAATCGTGACTTCTAGTATGTTGTTTTTGTGAATGTTCTCTACTAGCGGATACGTGGCAATTTCACCGTGGATATTTCTTGCTGCTATTACTGATACTTCCATTTTAAAGTCTACAAATTTTTCAATCATGGTCTGTCTTCCGGCAAATTGCTGGTATGCTGTTTCGACTTGGGAATGATTTTCTATCTTGAAATTTCCTCTTCCGTCATATGCATCACGTCTTGCCTTTAGTAATGCAGGATATTGAAATTTGGTAATTTTTCTTTCTAAATCATCTAGTGATTCTATTATATCAAACTCTGCAACAGGTATGTTGTTTTCACGCAAGAATTGTTTTTGGAGATACTTGTCTTGGATTATTCTAAGTGTAGTGGGAGAAGGATTTATCGAGACTTCACCATGTAATGATTCTAACACTTTGCTGTCACCAGATTCTATTTCGTATGTAATGATATCTGACTGGAGAGATAACTCTACTATTGCGTTTTTATCTTTGAAATCTGCAATGATCTGTTTGGCCCCAACTATTGATGCAGGGCATTTTGGTGTGGGATCAAGTACTGTTACATCTGAGATGTGCTCTGACATCTTTCTTGCAGCCTCTGTAAGCATCATTCCAAGCTGCCCTCCCCCAATTATGCCAAGACTTTTAGTCACCATGCTGATGCACAATCTGTTTTAAAAATAGTTATCGAGTGGAAATGGCTTTCATTTTTTGGTTATTTTCACATGTTACACTATGTAATTTGTAAAAGCTTCCTCTTCTTTAAATACAATTTTCCAGATTTTCACGTGATGGATGAAGTAATTGAGGTTAGAACCGGAATTCCAGGATTTGACTCTGTATTGGCTGGAGGGTTAAAACAAGGAAAGACAATATCATTGTCAGGACCGCCTGGAAGCGGCAAGACTACGTTTGGAATGCAATTTCTATATTCTGGTGCAAAAGATTTTGACGAACCAGGAATTTTTGTAACACTTTCACAAAGTCCAGCTGAAATAAAAAATGACTGTAAACTGCTTGGATGGGACATTCAAAAATTAATTGATGCGGGCCAGTTGATGATTATTGATGCAAGACCTTTCAAGAAAAAAGAGGGCTTTATTGCATTAGATGAATCTTTTTACCATGGGGAGCCTTTACCGTTTATGCATCTTACACAACTCATACTTAGTAGCATAAAAAAAATAGGTGCAAAGCGTGTTGTTGTGGACTCGCTCACAGTTCTTACATTGCAGTATGTTAATAATTTCTATATCCGGCAGGGTCTACAAGGTCTAGTCTATGCACTAGAAGATCAAAACTGTATGTCTATACTAATTTCTGAAGTGGATTCATATGAAAAATCTCCTGTTGAATGGTACGTGTCATCTGGAGTGATATTGTTGTGTCATGTACGAAAAGAATATTCCATGGAGCGAACAATCCAAGTTCTCAAGATGCGGGGCTCAAAACATAGTGAACAAATCTTTCCAATAAAATTAAACGAAATGGGTATCCAGATAATGTATCATAAAATGATGCCCTAGGTTTACACGTACATCTTTTCAGATGTGGACCAAAACAAGTCAAAAAGTGTCTTCATTGAATACACCAATGTCTCTGAATCTGTCCACATGGCATTCATTTGCTGTGATGTCTGGTTTGCATTTTTGATAAAATGAATGATCTCTTTGCCATCCTTTATGAGAAAACAGAGATTGTCATGTACCCCTGATGGAATCTTTCTGATCTTTGTCATATCCATGTCATCAAAAATGTATGATGCATTTTCAGAAATAGATGATAACAATTTGAAATTAATCTTGGAGTCTTCAAAGTTTTCAAGATGATTTGCATGGTAAAATTTTAAAAAGTCTTTTTCTGCACCTAGTATGAGAAATTCACTATTTGCATTTTTGATCATTTCTTTTATTTTGCTGTTTATTTGGTTAGTTCCTTCAAGCATTTGGAACTTCTCTTCTCTGGTTTCTTGAACTGAATTAAATTCTGGAATGGAATCCCATAGTTTTTTGATTTCATTTTCTTGGCTCTCTAACGTATTGACCCGTTCTTTTTCTGCATTGACAAGAACCCATATTGCTTTATTCAACGACTCTGCTGAGAATCTAGTAGGGTGCTGAAACGTTGCTGATACCAGTCCTTTGTTTTGTAATGTAGTTAGGAGGTGATATGTTTCAGTTCTTGGCATCTTTAATGCCTTGCATACTTCAGGAGCTGTCTTGGAACCGTATTTTCCCAAATAAATGTAGACCTTGCTTTGGTTTGATGTGAGTCCAAATTTTGCAAGTTCGTCTTTTAGTTTGTCACATGTTATCTTTTGTTCATACCTGACAGAACCAGAATTTGCATCAAAGATTGATGCTGAAAGTTCATCTTCCTTCATTTCCAAATGTGGGTCCATCATATTCCTCCGGTTGATCTTGAAGTTTTTAGTTTCAATGATTGCATCTCATTTTTTGTTCCTTTAAGTGATGTGCGGCATATGATGTCACATTGCGTCAAATTTTGAAATTTTCTTTTTCTACCGCTACTAAGTGATAAAATGATCAAAATCGGGGTTTGCTGGAATGCTCAATTTATTGTACAATGCTTGATAGAATTTGTATTATTTGGCACGTCAAATGATGTTTGTGATAACATCAAATTTTGATTTCATGAATTATCTCACTTGGTATGGTAAAACTTGACTTGTATGCAAATTTGCTTTTTGGCTGTCCTGTCTTTACAAAACATACCTGAAGTGTTAAATCACGATTTAACAGTGCAATGCACCCAAGTTCTCTTTTGATGCCCTTTGAAATCAGGTTGTCTATGGAATTTTTTATCCTCTCTATTTTTTCTATCTCAGTTTTTGTCTTTTCTAATGCCTTGAAATAAATTTCAAGCTCACCCTTGGTTCCTATCCCATCATAAAATGAAATTGGGCCCAAATCATGCCAGTTAGTTGTTTGGTCTCGCTTCTTTACAGTTTTTTTCTTTTTTGAATCTGGCACACCTTCTAGTTTTTCTTTTAGTTCTAAAATTTCGGTAGAGTCATTTGTTGTATTTTCAAACCTGATCTTCTCTCCTATTATCTCTGAATATTCCTCGGATTTTTCTTTTAGTTCTTTTAAACTATTTCCAAGATGTAATTGAAGCGCCTCAATTGAATGAAAATGTAGTATTTCTTCTTTCAAATTTATTACACTCCTTCCACATGAAGTGATGAATCATTGATAATCATGTCTTCGGTGCTAGATCCTGGCAATCGTTTTAGTCTGTGTGTGGCTTCACGTACAAATGCAATTTTCTGATTCTTCAAAATCCTGTCGGCTCTTGCCATACTTATCAGGTTTGGAATTACTGATTTTAGAATATTTGACGTTTCATCCAAGCTTAGCTGGTCTAGTCTTTTTTGTTCTGATTTAAAATTAGGTTTTATTACAAGTAAATCAAGCGACGGCATGAGAATTATCCTGGTATCCTGAGATAAGCTCAATAGTCTAGGATCAACGTCCATTGAAAATCCTAGGTAGTTAGTTATTGTTCTCAAAGAATTATACAACTCATCTGTCAAGTTGGTTTTTTCATTGTCTAATTCATAAATCTGGATGGCTTCTTCTACAAGTTCATCAATTGCCTTTATTGATGATACTAGTAGTTCATCTGAATCTGTATTGTCTGGTACAGACATACAAAAAACTTGGTTTTTTACATGAAAAAACTATGTATGTATTTGTAAGTTACACTATCCGTTTCAACCGTGCATTGGATCATAAAAAATGCATGAGCCCATTTATTGATGACTAGTCAGTTTTAGACAAGACATATCTATCAATATTAGTGGCAAAGTGACCAAAAAACTCAGAAAATGAGGATTTTTTCTAATCGTAAGGCATTAAGCTCAATTGTAACTGGAATGGTGCTTCTTGTAGCCACTGTAATTCTTGGCTCTGCTGTAGTCATGTGGTCTAATGGTAACTTTTCTATTTCAAAGTCTGTTACAACTACACTTTATGCTGCCAATGTAAACAAGTTTACTGAACAATTGATAATAGAAAACACATGGTTTGGTAACACTCCTTCAAAATTTGTCAATGTTACACTGTATAACATTGGCTCTACGGGCATAACTGTTACAGATATACAAATTAAAAACTCGACAAAGACGGTGGATCTTCCTATAATATACGGAAATATTCTACCGCAGAAAACAAATTCTACCAAAATTCCTTATGGGTGGACAAGCAAAGTTCCTCTGAGCATAATAGTGACCACTGCAAAAGG
>JBOGQV010000076.1:0-4190 GCA_050749145.1 Nitrosotalea sp.
TTGATGATTACCTCTCTTAATTGTACATGGCTGAAAAAATTCCTCTAGATATTTTGATGAAAAATAAAGTTGTGCTCTTTGATGGCGCAATGGGTACTGAGATACAAAAACTAAATCCTAAACCCGATGACTTTCCAGATGGTAAAGAGGGATTCAATGATGGACTCTCGTTTACAAGACCCGAGTGGATAAAACAGATCCACCGCTCATATCTACAAGCTGGAGCAGACTGTATTGAGACTAATACATTTGGATCAAACAAGCTAAAGCTAGAAGAGTATGGATATGGAGACCAGACATTAGACTATAACAAAAAAATAGCACAACTTGCAGTTGATGTGACAAAAGAATTTACAGATAAACCACGATATGTGATAGGCTCTATGGGCCCAACGGGTTTTCTTCCAAGCTCAAACGATCCGTCTCTTGGACAGATAAAACTTGATGAAATTCGCGATGCATTTGAGATTCAAGTAGAAGGTCTAATCCTTGGAGGAGTAGATGCATTGTTGATTGAGACAAGCCAGGATATCTTGGAGGTAAAGCTTGCAATTGAGGCATGTCATAACGCATTTAAAAAAACTGGCAAAAAAATTCCAATAATTGCAAATGTCACACTGGACAAGTATGGGAAAATGCTTCTTGGTACAAACATCCAGGCTGCATACACAACGGTATCAGAAATGGGAATTGATGTATTTGGATTGAATTGTTCTACTGGCCCAACCGAAATGATTTCTAGTATACAATGGTTAAACGAGCAAAATGCACTACCGTTACTTGTTGTACCAAATGCTGGAATGCCTGAAAATCAGGGAGGTAGGGCAGTTTACAAGATGGAACCAAAAGAGATGGCAAACGTAATGGCTGATTTTCTAACCCAGTATCAAAACGTGAGGATAATTGGAGGATGCTGTGGCACAAATGTTGATCATATATCGTTTCTACGCAAAGTAATTGACGACAAGTCCACAAGGAAATAACCGCTAGGTATTTAGAAAAAGCGCTAGAGACTGATGTTGTTGAAGACTACAAGGGTAAGTTCTGCACTAAAAGCAGTTGACTTGTTACAGAATCCTGCTCCTTTGATAATTGGAGAGAGACTAAATGCTCAAGGATCTAAAAAGGCAAAGGAATGTGTACTAAATGACAATTTTGAGGAACTAGTAAAACTTGCAAGAGACCAGGTAGAAGATGGTGCACACTGTCTTGATGTTTGTGTTGCAACAACTGAGCGTTCAGACGAGTTAGAGTTTATGAAAAAACTTGTAAAACTATTGAGTCTTGAAATTGATGCACCGCTAGTAATTGATTCTACGGAACCAAAAGTGATTGCTGCCGCATTAGAACAAATTCCTGGAAAACCAATCATAAACTCCATAAATCTAGAAGGTGATGGAAACAGATTTCACTTGCTTGCTCCATTGATGGTAAAATATGGTGTTCCAGCAGTTGCCATGTGCATTGGGCCAAAAGGAATGGCAAAGACTCCACAGGAAAAACTAGAGACTGCAGAACTACTAGTTGAGACTGGCAAAAAATATGGACTGACAGAAGAACATTTCATTTTTGATGTACTCACGTTTACTCTGGCTACTGGAGAAGCAGAATTCTTGGATGCCGGAAAAAATACACTTGAGGGAATTCGTCTTGTCAAAGAAAAATTTCCAAACTCCTTTACAACTCTTGGACTGAGTAATGTGAGTTTTGGTCTTGCTCCGCATGCAAGAAAAATTCTTAATGCAATATTTTTGTATCATGCAGTAAAATATGGTCTTGACACTGTTATCATAAATCCAAAAGACGTCATACCATATACTGAGATTGGAGACAAGGAAAAAAAACTTGCAGAAGATCTGATATTTAATAAACATCCCAACTCCTTGGCAGATTTTATTACATATTTTGAAAACTCGAAAGGAACTGCTCAGACAGCTGCAAAAAAAGTTGATGTGGACCCAACCTGGCCTGCGGGAAAGAGGGCAAACTTTAGGATAGTAAACAGGCTCCGTGATGGGATAGAAAATGATGTGGTTAACGCAATTGCAGAAAAAATCAC
Organism: Nitrosotalea sp.; assembly: GCA_050749145.1. Taxonomy (GTDB): domain Archaea; phylum Thermoproteota; class Nitrososphaeria; order Nitrososphaerales; family Nitrosopumilaceae; genus Nitrosotalea. The sequence goes on from JBOGQV010000076.1 coordinate 2,060, forward strand.
TACCAAGTTTAATCTTGTTCAAAAAGATGGCAGGTTTGAGATTGATGCCACAAAAGACATGACCCACCAGGCTGCTATCTTGACACTAAATGAAGATCTCTTGCCTGCAATGAAGGAGGTAGGTGACAAGTTTGGCTCTGGAGAACTAATTCTTCCGTTTGTGCTCAAGTCTGCAGAATGCATGAAGGCATCTGTTGCAGAGCTTGAAAAGTATCTTCTAAAAGAGGAGGGGTCAAGCAAGGGAAGGCTTGTGCTTGGAACAGTTTACGGTGACGTTCACGATATTGGAAAGAATCTAGTAAAAACAATTTTTGAAAATAATGGATATACTGTATATGATCTTGGAAAACAGGTGCCAATGCAAAAATTTATTGAAAAAATTGAAGAGGTACATGCTGATGCCATAGGGCTTTCTGCATTATTGGTATCAACATCAAAACAAATGCAATATTTTGTGGAGCATGCCAGAAAAACTGACATGAAAATTCCTGTTCTCTGTGGAGGTGCTGCAATTAATACAAATTACATAAACCGAGTTGCAAAAGAAGGCGGGATCTATACTCCAGGTGTGTTTTACTGCAAGACAATGTTTGATGGATTAAAGATGATGGATAAACTGGTCTCGCCTGAAAAACAACAATTTGTACAAGAGTGGAAAGAAAAAATTGAAAAATGGAAAGAGCCAGTTTTTGAAAAAGTCGAGGTGCAAGAGTTTGCCCATAGTGGAATTGTTCCTGTCACACCGCCTGTTTGTCCAAAGATAAATGACGTAATACGATTGGGACCAAAAGATATCAACCTTGACGAAGTCTGGAAATATCTTAACAAAAAATCATTGTTTGTATTGTCGTGGGGAGTCAGGGGACAGTCTGCCAAGGACTCTGAACAAGAGCATGAGGTATTATTCAAAGAATGGAAACAAAGGATACTTGATGAAAAACTGTTTGAACCCAGTGTAGTCTATGGTTATTTTGCATGTCACAATAAGGATGGAAAATTAATAGTAGATCATCCAAACGGAGAAAAACTGTCATTTGATTTTCCACGCTCTTCTAAATCAAAACATCTCTGCCTTACAGACTATTTTGGGAAAAATGATCTGGTTGCATTCCAGGCAGTTACCGTGGGAACCAAAGTATCAGATCTGATAGACAAGTGGAACAAAGAAGACCGATACACTGATGCGTATTATCTTCACGGCATTGCAGTGGAAACAGCAGAAGCGATGGCAGAATGGATAAACGACAAAATTAGAACCGAACTTGGTATAGGAGAAAAACGAGGTCTGCGATACAGTTGGGGATATCCAAGCTGTCCTGATGTATCGCAACATCATCTCGTATGGAAACTCTTGGAGCCACAACAATCTGGTATGACTCTAACAGAGGCAGGTCAGATAATTCCCGAACAATCAACTGCAGCCATAGTTGTTCATCATCCAGAGGCAGAATACTTTACTCTCTAATGATATGATGTCGTAAAATGATAAAAGACAATAATGAATTCTGAGTTGATAAAACATTGGATATTGCAAACCTAAAGAAAATCTTGTCTAGTGATATAATGGCAGAACCACAAGATGATTCTAAAAACAAACTCGCCGCAGTAATGATAATTGTCTTTGGTAGTGAGCCTATGATATTGATGACAGAACGATCTGCAACAATGAATCAGCATGCTGGCGAAATCTCTTTTCCTGGAGGAACCTGGGAGAGAAAAGATATGAACCTACTTGGTACTGCAATTAGGGAAACACAAGAAGAGTTAGGGTTGGAAATTTCAAAGGAGATGGTAATTGGTCAGCTAAAACCTGTAATAACTCTGAACTCTGGCTTTAAGATAACCCCGTTTGTTACTATGCTTGATACTTTACCTGACATTGTACCAAATTCTGAAATTGCCTCAGTCCTTAGAATACCGTTGAATTCACTTCTTAAAACAATTGAAGATGACAAGGATCCTTTACACCACTCAATCCTTGAGATGTATACTTTCAAGTTTGAAAATCACTTGATCTGGGGGGCATCGGCAAGAATGCTAAAACAAATCCATGACAAGATCTTGTCTTAGATACATCTGTTTTTCTGAGATTCATTTAAAAAGAGGCTAAAATGTCAAATTTTTATGGCTG
>JBOGQV010000077.1:0-3467 GCA_050749145.1 Nitrosotalea sp.
GAGTCTGACATACTTGATTTAACAAAATCTTTATTTTTGCGTCCCGGCGGCCAGACCTCGAATTTCATGTACATGCTTCCAATTCCGCTCAAACTAAACAGTGCATATCACCCAGTAGCATTACAATTTAACAACTATACCCGAAATGCCATGTCTGCACAAAATACAAATCAAACAAATTCTATCTTGGTGCAAATTGACAAAGATACTGGAATATTGGTAAACCTTGCAGTATCAAATGTAGTAAACATCAACGGAAAAACTTCGGTCAGCCAACAATCATACAAGCTAATTGATACAAACAAAATTACTTTTTCAAATTATATCTCTGGAACAATTTTAATTCCATCATGGGTAAAACTCAATGCCAAGTTTTGGTCAGACGGTTCCATAACTGATGCACAATTTATCCAAGGGGTGAAATATCTAATTGAAAATAATATTGTCAAGATACCGCCTGGTACAACAAACAGTCCCTCGACTCAGATGCCATCTTGGGTAAAAGATGATGCCAATTATTGGTCAAATGGAACAATTTCTAATAACGAATTTGCAGGTGCTCTCCAGTATATGATTTCAAACGGAATTATTCCTGTCTCATCTGTTCAAAATGATTCCACCATAAACTCGTCTGGTATGCCAACAGGTCGTATAGTGATAGGAAATGTATCACTTGATGTTGAAATTGCAAATACGATGCAGAGTCAGATAAAGGGTCTACAATATCACGCGCCTCTATCATATAGTCAGGGAATGCTCTTTTCGTTTCCACAGCCTCAAGAGATACCAATATGGATGAAAGACATGCAATTTCCTATTGATATAATCTGGATTGATGGTTCTGGGAATGTTTTGCGTGTTGTAAAAAATGCTCCAGTATGCACGGCTGATCCTTGTACTGTGTATGCCCAAGACCTATCTGATGCACAATACGTCTTGGAGGTGGCATCTGGTTTTGCAGACAAGTTTGGAATAACTACCAGTTCACACATGAAAATCATGACTGCTTTACCATAACACAAGACTAGATTTTTAAATTCGGATAAAACGATTCTAACTTGTGCCAAATAAAATCATGATAAACCTTGACAAGGCAATATACACAGAAGGAGAATATGTCAAGATAAAATTGGATTACGAAACTCTTACTCCAAAGCAGGCAATGCATCTTGTAATATTTGATCCATCCGAAAAAGAAGTCTTCAGTGAAGACCAATATCTGAATGCGCAAAAAGGTTCCTACTCTAATGTTCTACGGTTTGACACAAGACCGTGGAGAACTGCAGGACGATACAAAGTTGCAGCATGGGATCAAGAGGGAACAAGAAAAGAAGTCTTTTTCCAATTCAAGACAAAAAGTCCATAATACAATATCCAAATAAAATCTCATTTTCTACTTCAAGAACTATGTTAACTAATCGATAAATATGTGAAAACAAGGCAAGAGATGTTGAAAGTTATCGCATTTTTAGGATTTGTTGCAGTTGTGCTTCTTGTACCATCAATGACTGCAACTCAAGTGAGCGCTCAAAAGTATCCTTCTCAAGGTGGTAACAGACAGTTTCAGGGTACGCGCGTTCCTGTAAATGGAATATACACAAATTCTGCTTTTGGTGTTACAGTGACTATTCCTGATGGCTGGAGTGGATTTGAAATGAAGCGAACAACTGGAAGCACATCCGTAATGGTTGCTCCTGGCGGATTTCACATGCAGCAAGGAGGACAGCGTTCTCCAATAATGATGATGGTATCCATGTATCCACGAAACTCTACCACACCTGCTCCACAATTTACTCCAAGAAACATGGGTCAAAATGAAACATGTACTAATGATTCTAACACAACTAAAACCGTAAATGGATTATCTCTTACTGATGTCATAATAGATTGTACTGGACAAATGACTATCAAGTCTGAATATGATGTAGCAAAAACAGATTCTTCCTACATCGTACTTGGATATCGCTCAAATCCAACATCAAGCTTTGATTCCCAAGTTACAGCATTTGACAGCATGCTTGGCACACTCCAAATTGCAAACGCAGCCGGTGCACCGGCAGTACCTGAATTTCCAACATCTTTCATAGGACTAGCCGTTGCAATAATGGTTGGAACCGTAGTCATATTAGGTCGCTCCAAGATACTGCCAAACCGAACCTAGCATTATCACTAGACTGACTTTTGCAGTCCACATGCTATTATTGTTGTAACCTTTGGCAAAATCTTGTTTTTACGCGGCTCAGTCTTCAATAGATCAGTTAAAACTTTCTTGTCTTCGCGTAGATAATTTGATTATTTTTTCTCTGAAATGTCGTATTCAAGATGAGTTGTATCTGTTTCTATCTAGTACAAACGCTTCTTGAGCTCAGAGTTTATCTCTTTGAGAAGTGTCTTTTGAGATGCTAGATCTTCAAATAATTCCTGTTTTACCTGGTAATTACACTCTTGGCAGATAATTTGTTTAGAATGTGTATTATCTCATTAATGTCATATGGCTTGTAAACGATGGATGATGCATCAAGGGCAACCAACTTGTCATATGTGTCATTTGTCAAGTCTGCCGTCACCATTATGACAATTGCATCTGACTTGATTTCTTTAATTTTTTCTAATGCGTATAGTCCGTCATACGTTTCCATCATTACGTCCAAAAATATCACATCTGGTCTGAGTTTCTTGTACAGTTCGACTGCCTCCAATCCGTCATATCCTTTTCCAATTACTTTGATTCCCTTGATCTGTAAAAAATCACACAGTACTGATACTGTATCTCTATCATCATCAATTACAATAGCAGTAATAGAATCGTTTTCACTAACTGTATGGGAATGAAAAAACTCTTTCAACAGTTATATAAAATCTTGAATGTATATTAGATAAATTTTGTTTGGTTTGAACAAACTATTTTATCCGAGTTTCTTTGCTAAACTAGGCTTCTTTCACAATTATACCAAGAAAACACGATCAAACTTTATTAAAACGATTGACACATTATTCTGTTATTGAACAGTGATAAGTGCTATAACCTGCTTGGCCTAAAGAGAGGTGCATCTGTACCTGAGATTAGGAATGCGTATCGCAAGCTAGCACTAGAGTGTCATCCTGACAAAAATACTTCTGCCAAAGATGGTGTAAAATTCAAGTTAATTACAGAGGCCTATCAGACTCTACGCGTCAAAACCACTAGTACTGATAGAGCTTTTGATATCATGTATCAAAATCAACCAAGTTCAATATATCGTGGTATCACGTCATGGAATTTCTATCTGGGTGTATTCTGTGATGTTCTTAACTATGCCAAAAAAATACGATATGTAAAGACAGTTTATCCATATGTGTCAAAGTCCAAGTCTATTCTTCTTGGCTGCTATGGATTGACACGACAGCACATCGTCATGTCATTGTTTAATCTGATGAGATTTTCATACCGTCGCATTGGTCCACTCATTTCTCGTATGCCATACAGG
>JBOGQV010000078.1:0-5561 GCA_050749145.1 Nitrosotalea sp.
TAGATCTTCTATATTTTTTCTTACACGTCCGCCTTCTCCTATTATTCGACTTTTAATTCTCTCAATTTGCGCCGGGGATTTTCCAACGAATTGACGCAAATCCATTATATGTAAAGAAGTCTCCTCCTGCACAAGTTGAAAGGCATTCTCATGGGAGAATCCACGGCCTATGGCCATTACAATTTCTTCAGCTTTAAATGGCATTATATTTTCAACGTCGCCCACTCCCTTTATGACTGTCTCGCCTGTTTGACCGTCAATTGACAGTGAGACGGAGCAAATTTTTTCTATTTTGGCTTTTATTTTTCCTGATTTGCCAATTAATACTCCGACACGATCAACTGGAATTAGTATAATTTTTTCAAAGATCATTTTGTAACCCTCTTAAACACATCAATTGGATTGTCCACCGTTAGTCCTCTCTTAACAAAGAATCTAGTAATATTACTAATATCTCTTTCAAGAAATTCTTTTGTTTTAGGATGCCTTATATCTACCGCAGAGCCAAAATCAAAAACTACCGGTCCATTTTCTGTCTTGAAAATATTATATTCTGAAAGATCAGCGTGGACAAGTTCTGCTTTTTGATATAGATCTGAAATGATTTCTATTGACTTTTCATAATCGGTATGATTTACTTCAGATTCAACCAATGTGGGAGACGGAACACCATTAGTTCCCACAAATTTCATTAGTAGAACATTTTTCACCACTGTTATTGGTTCCGGACATGGAATTTCACAGTTAAAAGACTTGCTTAGATTACGAAATTCTTTTTTTGCCCATAACTCTACAAGAGATCTAGTACCTCTTTTTATTCTGGTAAATCTTGGATCTCCTATAAGGTAAGGGTAACGCTTCTTAAAGTTCGATGTAGTTACAAGATAAATTTTTACGGCAAGGTCTTGACCTGAAGGATCAACGCCCCAATACATTTGTGATTCTTTTCCTGCACCAACTGCACCATTAACATATGAAATAATGCCATTATTTATCATCCGTGAGAGGATCATCACAGTTGATTTATCAAAGACTGCTTCGAGCACTTTATCTTTATCAAATACATCTTTCTCGGTTTTTTGTTCTCTTGCTTTTCCGGCAAGCTTAATGTTCATCTTTTTTGCTAATTTACCTCGAAGTTCAAAATTAGATTCTTCGAGAGTAGAATCATCGGATTCGTCAGCAATGGAATCATCAGATTCATCTGTAATTTCTGACAAATCCAGATCGTTTTCTTCTATGACCTCGTCGTTGAGTTCATCTGCAGAAGTTTCATTCACTTTAGATTGCTCCTAATGACAATATAGTTTGTAATACGAACCTTGTAAAATTGATTGCTGTCAGAAATCTTGTGGTAACAATCCCTTTTGTTTCAACATTTCAACTTGTGAGAGTGTATATCTCCAAGTGATATCTCCACGGTCATCTGATCTAAAATCCCAAGGAGCAATTGTTACAACATCATTATCTCTTATCCAGATTTTTCTTTTTAGTTTTCCTCTAATTCTACCCATTCTTGTCTTATCATCAGTACATCTTACAAGTATGTGATCACTACCCAAAAGTTTTACAACCCGTCCTAACATTTCGCCTTCGCCAGGCAACTGCATTTCCTTTAATTCACTTTCGTTTAGTACTTTTCGCTTACCCAAAATTCTCAGACAACAATGTGTTCAGTATGTATATAATCGTTGTATTTTCAAAATTTGAAAACGATAAGAAAAGGAATTCCATCAATTTCTTTTACGCCTTTTGCAGTTCCGACTCCTATTTTTATTGAAAGATCAATTGTTTTTTTACCAGCCATATTGATTATGGAAGAGGTTCGTAGAAGAGATTCTGCCTCTTTTTCATCAACTATATGGTCTCCATAGTAACTCTTGGTGATTTTTATCTCTAGATCAGATTGCTTGATGGTTTTGCCAACCAATTCAGCGTCACAGATATTCAACATCCTATTACGCTGTTGATTCACTTGTTTAACGGCAAAATTCATTTACGCATATTGACCCTTCAGAGGAGATCTGGCTCCACAGGCTTCACATTTGAGAAGGGTTACCCTGTTTTCTTTTTCCACTCTAGTATCAGGACTTTTACATGTAGGACATTCTACATATTCCTTAAGGTATCTATTCAAAAGAGCTGAAAATTCATGAGGATCTTTTTTGCCAACAAAGACTGCTTTGTCACCTCCAAATTGTGCAGGAGTTGCAAATTCCTTTGAGAGATATTGAAGAAGTTTTTCCGGATCTCTTCTTAGTATCTTTGGAAATTCTGAAAAGTTTCTGAAAAATGTTCTATTTCCCTGCCACATGATATCGACTTTGGGAAGTTCAAATCTTGATGTAGAACCAGTCTTGGTTTGAGATACTTTATCCTGAATGTTTTTTAATAATTTTTCATATTCGGCTTTTGTCAACTATTTCAGTATGAGAATCGCTACCTATATTGATTTACATGACAAATTTGCTTGTTTTGTACTATGATACAGCATACAATTATGCGTGAAGGTCACTTTCAAAATTAATAATTTTATTCTTTATTGTAAATATTACATATTTTTTACAAATTTTTGTATCAACTAGACATACAGTTTTTTGTCGTTTCTAGCCTCTTAGAACTGTTTAAGAAAAGACCTAGAATGGCTTTTTTCCACCAGCATTCTAAAACGACCTAGCATCATTTCAAGTCCCATTTGTCTGGTTCTTGCGTCTTTTACCCCTTTAAATAATTCAATTAGCATTTTTGAGTTTAGTTCAAGATCGGCATCTTGGAGAAACTTTGCACCGCCTCGGATTACATCAGCAGCGTTAACCATTCTTTCTATGATATCCGGATCGGATGGTTTTTTCTCTAGTTTTTGTAGGCAGTCAAAGACAAGTACACTTAACCGTGAACATTCCTCAAGGAACAAGTTTCTGTGTGTTTCAATGAGAGCCACACCATAGTACCGTACATTCCCCATTTAAGGTAATCGCCGATATAAAATTCCCTCATATGGACAATTATATTATTTGTTACCATAAAAATTCTACCAAGGACTTATCCATATGTCCCGGACAAGTAAACTAATTGCCAAGAAAAGAATACAAAACAATCACAGTAAAAACTGAGGCGTTTCAAAAGTTTGTGAAAGCCATAAGGGAAGCAAAAAAGGATGATCCTTTGATCGATAATAGTACATTTCTAAATTCGCTTGTTACAAGACATCAGAAAACCAGGCGGTTGTCCTAATGAAAGCAACTGGCTTTGTCGCATCATGGTCAAAATAAAGATAAACATGTCTATTGGTGAGCTAATGATTGAATTTACTGACACAGCAGACTTGGAAAATCAATTAAAAAACATTGATCTTTCTGAGATAGAGTCAGTACTTGAGAGAAAATGTAGAAGCCAAGTAGATACAAAAGAATCTAGAAAGACCACTGTAAACGAGAGCAAAGTTGTAGAAGAACTCGGTACTGTAAACCTCTTGAAGGTGTCAGAAGGAGGCCAAGATGCCACAAAGCTTGCCATATTCTTGTCTGCAAATAAGATGAGTCATGAGGATGTCAAAAGGATAACTGGCATAACGATATTGAGTTGAAAATATGTCGGTCATAGAAAATCAAAACACCCCTTCACTTGGAGAAATGTGGCAATTTATCAGTAAAAATTTGAGCCCAATTGGTATGATGCCAGACAAGGCAAGTTTAGACTATTCACAGACTTTTTGGTTGTATCGAGAATTAAGAAAGTTAGACAATACATTCAGAGATGTAGTACAAGTACATGTGCTAAAAAACGAATTGGCATATTCTTTGTTAGAAACACTGGTAAATTAGAAAAAATCATCTTCAATAATTAAAAAATATAGAGTTGTGGAGCAAGTCCACGTAACCAATAAGACTTTCATCTTAATTCATTAAACGAGAGCAATTAGGAGATACTGAAAGTGATAGAAAACAAGAACGAATCATATGATTACAAAGAAGAGGATCTCAACATTCTGTTAGAACGTTATGAAAAGATGGCAGAAAAATATAGAAACTTGTATGACAACTCACCTGATCTTTATCGAACAATTAACCTGGATGGAATTATTTTAGATTGTAACAAGACCTATGCAGATAAGCTAGGATATACAAAAGAAGAGATTATTGGAAAAACAATTTTTGATCATGTAGCAGAAAATAGTCTCAGATTATTACAAGATGCATATCATACATGGAAAATGACAGGAACCGTATCAAGTAGAGAAGTATGGCTAAGGCGAAAGGATCAGACAATATTTCCAGTTTTACTTAGTGCTGCCAATCTTTATGGGAATGATGGCACCCTGGTAGGAAGCAATACTGCAATAAGAGACATGACTGAAATTCACAATGTAAAAAAAGAAGTTGAAGAACACAAGCTGAAAAGTCTCAATGTCATAGGAGATCTTTCTGCAAGAATATCACATGACTTTCGAAATCCCATTTCAATAATCAGAAACAGTCTAGAGTTAATGAAGTTACAAAACCCTGATCTCAATGAAAAAAATAAAAATCACATAACAATGATGGAGAGAGCAATTGCAAGAATATCTCACCAGTTAGAAGAGGTTCTTGATTATGTTTTGCCAAGACCTCTAAATCTTGATACTCATTCTCTGTGCGGTATTTTAAATTCTGTTCTATCCAAGATAGACCTCGGCGAGGTAAGAGTGAGTGTTCCAGAAAAAGACTGTATTATACGGTGTGATGGATCAAAAATAGAGATTGTTTTCTCTAATCTCATATTAAATGCAGTTCAGGCCATGGAAAAAAAAGGTAGTATACAGATAAGGATCAATGACAAGTCAGATTCCACAATAATAGAGATAGAAGACACTGGCCCCGGCATACCAAAACATTTGATAGAAAAAATGTTTGAACCATTATTTACAACTAGACAGATTGGGACAGGTTTGGGATTGGTAAGCTGTAAGAGTATTGTAGAAAAACATGGTGGAACAATCGAGATAAGAACTCAGATCAAAAAAGGTACTGCGTTTATCATAACACTTCCAAAACTCAAACCCAACAAAAACTAGACTAAACGTTACCCAGATAAACAAAAATACAAGTATTGTTTTTTTTTTGAATAGATTTTAGAAAAAGAAGAAAATTGTACTATGGCTTTCCTATTCGGAAGACATTAGTACTACATTTTGGGCATGTACCCTTTACCGCAGGTCGTCCGTTCTTTAGCTTAACTTCCTTTGGATTTGAGATGTCGACTTTTTTTCTGCATTTTACGCAGTATGCTTGAGTCATTTCAACATCTTACGAAGAGACTGGTATATAGCAAGAATCAGTAAAAATTATTTCACTATACGCCTAGAGGGCGTTAAATTTTTACATGACCTAATTCAGATCATGGATCTAGAATTTTCATAAAATAATATATTTTTATCATATTTCTTATGAGGAAACGATCCAACTGCGTGAAATTAACAAATCAGCCACAAGAATAATCAAATTGTTGAATACAGTTATGCTTTTAAAAGTGCCTTAAAGAGACTCATTTGAATGGCAACCAAGAAAGGAATAATCATAACA
>JBOGQV010000079.1:0-1672 GCA_050749145.1 Nitrosotalea sp.
CCCCAAAGTTGGTTGTAGCCCGCATTGCCGAACGTGAAGTCCGCAGGCACCGAGAACGCGGCCGCATTGAAGTACTGAGCGATGGTGCGCTGGCCCGGGTAAAGCGGAACACCCAAAACCGCGTTTGGCCGGCCACCGACCGAGCCTTGCACGGAAGTCGTGAAACTCGGCGAAAACGGCGATCCCGATAGTCCCTGGATGAGCCCCGCGACCTGCCAGCCTCCTATCACCTGGTTCGCCAATCCGGAAAGACCCGAGAGAAGGGGTCTGCCTTTTCCAAAAGGTAAGTCGTACACGTAGCTCATCACCAGGACGTGACGGCGGATGCCGTTCAGGTTGCCGCGCGAATCGTTGTAGTTAATCGGGCTCTGGAACGTCTCCGTTCCGACCGCACGTGTGTATTGATATTGGGCAGTCAGTAGCAAGCCGCTGGCGTAGCGCTTCTCCACCCCTCCCTGGAGTTCGTTCGCGGTGCTCTGAAAGATCGGCGAGCTGTTCAGGGTGATATTGGCGAACGGTTGGTATGGACGGACCGGCTGTACAGGTCCCGGAGCAGGCAACGGTTGATTGATGTTTGGGCTACCGAACTGCCGGACATTCCGCTGGCCGACATAGCTGACGCGGAGAGCCACTCCGCCGCGCATCTCATGTTCCAGCGTTGCGTTCCATTGCAGGTTGTACGGTGTGGCGGTGGCGCCGTACGCCTGGGCGTTTGGATTGGCAGGCACGCTCCCACCGCCCGGGAAGGGATTGTACATGGTGAACCCCGGAGCCGCCCCGGCGGGCTGTTCATAGGTCGCCACCACGAGAAACGGAATATTGGTCTGCGCCGACTGTGTGTAGTTCAAGTTCAGCACGTTGTAGTAGAGGCCGAATCCGCTCCGGAAGACTGTGTTTCTTCCAAGCTTGTATGCCAAGCCAACCCGCGGTGCGAAATTGTGCGGATTCTGTCCGAGATAGTCCATCAGATTTTTGGGAAGTTCCAGACTCTTCGAGAGGACGACGGGATACGACGATGCGGCAGCCGCGATGGTGGCGGGAGGGAGGCTATCCGCGAACACGGCGACTTCGTTTGCGCCCCGGATAAAGAGGGCGGCGGTCCCGCCTCCATAGACCTCGGGCCGGATACCCTGATACTCGTAGCGCAGACCAAAGTTCAGTGTTAGGGCGGGATTGACCTTCCAATCGTCCTGGAAATACGTCTGATAGCGGCTGGCAACGAACTTGCCGGGCAGCGCCGAGGGAAACGGCAGTTGCGTGGTCAGCGGATAGCCGAGGGCGAAATCCGCGAAGGCATTCCCACTGTAGCGGCCAGTGAAGTTGTAGGCTCCACGTTGCGGGTTCTCCGCCGCTATATTGTAGTGGGTCGTGAAATTATAGGCGAACCCCATCTTGAACGTGTGCGCGCCATGCACTACGGTCAGGTTTTCCGCTAAAGAGGTGTCCTGGTGCAAATCGCTGGAGCCCGCTTCGCTCATCGAGACTATGTTCGTGATATTGATCTGAGGAGCGCCGTCGATTGGCTGGGCGGGCAGGCCGGGAATGATGGCGCTGGTTCCCAAATTGTGATTCTGCGGATCTCGAAATATGCGCAGGTGCAGATAGCCGGCGCGTGACTCGCTAATGACACTTGGGCTGAAGATATGGTTCACGGTAAGAGCCATGTTGATGT
>JBOGQV010000080.1:0-2667 GCA_050749145.1 Nitrosotalea sp.
AGGATCCGAACATCTTCAATCATTAGATGGAAGATCAAGAAACGTATCAACTATAGAAATAGAAGTACAGAAAAACGCATGATTGTCTAAAACATGTTAAGTTACATGTTTTAGGTGATTTTCTTTGATTTAATTTCAAATTGGAATTTTTTTCAATTTTTACAACTGTTAAATATCAAAATGATTGAGGAAAATAATGTGGAAACCAAACTCCATTAACGTGTCTGATTCTAAGGATCTTTCTGAGTTACCTCCAAATAAAATAGCGTTAACAGTGACATCTCCGCCTTATCATAATGCAATAAACTATCAAGAACACCAAGATACTGAAAAATGGTATCGTGGAACAGTTGAGATATCTCTTGAAGATTGGCTTGAAGAAATGCGTAGAGTATTCTCTGAAGTCTATCGTGTAACCAAGCCTGGAGGATTTTGTTGTATTGTGATAGGAAATGAGATTATTGAAGGAAAAAGTAAACTCCCGCTTCCTGCATTATTACTTGTGGAGTTGACAAAAAAAGAGATTGGCTGGAGTTTTTTTGAAGAGATAATATGGAATAAAGTTACTGGAGGTAAAAAAAGATTCAGAGTTACAGTTCAGCATCCTTATCCAACATATTATTACCCGAACATCATGCATGAGCAGATTATCATTCTAAGAAAAATGCCGTTTCACAACTTTAAGGACTCAAAAAGCAAATTAGTTCTTGACAATCTAATGAAAAAAGAAATTGCAAATTCTGTTTGGCATATTGCTCCAATGCCTCCGAGTTATAGAAAATTTCATCCTGCAGCATTTCCTGAAGAAATACCTTATAGATTAATTCGACTCTACAGTAATGTTGGTGATCTTGTACTTGATCCATTTGTTGGAAGTGGCCAAACTACAAAGATGGCAAAATTTCTGCGCAGAAAGTACTTTGGAGTTGATAAATCCGCAAAATATGTTAAAATTGCTCAGAAAAGAACCTTGGAGCCTCCATCGCTTCGTAAGATGCAGCTTGTCCCCAATTGGAAAAAACCAGAACCACTGTAAACCATTTGTTGGCAGTCTAACTAAATAGGAAAGGTTATCTATTAAGAATCAAGATTTCTCATATGGTTACCTCTAACAGCAAGTCGTATTTTCGAATTGTTGAAAAAAGTCACAGAAAATATACTGCTGCATTAAAGCATGCCAGATCCAGACAATCTATGATGAACTTGTACTGGAGGCATAAAAGAGAACATGAATCTCTTTTGAAAAAACATCTCAAAGACGAGATGGCTGAAATAATCCAGCTAAAAAAGAAATTCGAATAACATATCTTTTTTATTTTTAAAAAGTTTTGTTAGTGTATACGTTGGTAAAAACATGACTCGTACTAAAATATTATTGTTGATCAAATGACTTGAGCCACATGGCTGCCACACTTGTATTCAGACCTTTTCCACTTGGAGAAATTTTTGATTTATTTTCCATATGCTGTGGCGTGTTAATGTGTGATTCTACTTCAGTTTCATTTATTTCTGTAGAACAAATATTGCAAAGAATGCCCAATGGATGATATTGTTATGCATCTGTATAATAGTTTTACAAATTTAGTATCTAACTGGTTTTATTTTTCTACAATGTATTCATCATCTACTTCCATGCCAAAATGTCTCCCAGTTGCTGGCTTGGAATATGCAAGGACGATGTCTCCCTTCTTTAGATGTGTAACTGAAACAAGGTGACCATCTGGACGTACAAAACGAATGGTCTCGGCATTTTGTGCAATTATTCCTCCTATTTCATCTTCAATCTGTGCCTTTATCATCAACATTGGTCTACTTTCTATCTTTGAGCGACCAACTGTAGCTCTTCTTGCTTTACCATGTGAATTAATGACAAGAACTTCTGAACCGGTTTCTAATTCTGATAAATAGTTTGTAGTTCCATCTGGAGATAAGGTGTAGCAATGAACTGCACCAGCATTTACTCTAAATGGTCTTGGTGACGTAAATGATGAACCCACAGACTCGTTGTGTACCAAGAAAAGAAAGTTGGATCTACTTCCAATCAACATTCCTTCGCCTCGTCCTAATATGGACGCCGTATCAACACAAACACGTTCTCCATTTCCCACTTCTTTTATTTCTAAAATCTTGGCAGGTCTGAGATCAAAGCTCTTTGTTCCTAAATACACTAGGGTTTCT
Organism: Nitrosotalea sp.; assembly: GCA_050749145.1. GTDB lineage: Archaea > Thermoproteota > Nitrososphaeria > Nitrososphaerales > Nitrosopumilaceae > Nitrosotalea. The sequence continues at coordinate 2,179 of JBOGQV010000080.1, forward strand.
CTTACCTCGTTTACAGAACTGGTTGAAAATATTACTCCATCCACACCTATCTCTAATATTGAAAACATCTTGCGGACCTCTTCTGGGGTATTTGCCACTGCAAATATTTCCGTGTGAATCTTGTGCAGCTTTGCTATTATATTTTCAAGTGGGATTATTTTCCAGTCTTTTACCTCTATTATTACAAAATCAAGCCCTGCTTTAGCAAACTGGAGTATTTTTTCAATGTCTGAATTTGAAAGGACCTTGAACTTCATTCCTATTTTTTTGCCTTTGATCTTGGTGACTTTATCCACTATGACATAATTTGCATTTGTTGACGTGTGAACTGTAGACATTTTTGACTTGATTCCTCTAAGATCAACCGGATCTAGATTTACAATCTTAATTCCTTCTTTTTCTATCTCGGACAAGAATTTGCCAAGCTTACCCCTTGAAACTTTTGGGGCAATAATTAACTCTCTATTTTTGCTCAAGATACTTCGCTGC
>JBOGQV010000081.1:0-17515 GCA_050749145.1 Nitrosotalea sp.
TTTGTATACTTTATTCTTGGTCAAGTTTTGAATTTCATTTTTGGATATATCAACTTCAAGTGAGTCACTGTCAGAGATATCCTTGTATGCATCTTCATCGATTTCAATTGGAAGTAGGAATGCCCCATCTACTGCATTTCTATAAAATATTCTTGCAAAAGATAACGCAAGCACTGCCTTGATTCCCGAATATGATAACGCAATAGGAGCATGCTCTCGGCTAGAGCCACAGCCAAAGTTTTTCCCAGCCACTATGAAATCACCTGGTTTTACTCGCTTGTGAAAGTCTTTGTCAAGTCCTTCCATTGCGTGTGTTGCAAGTTCTGCATAATCATGAATCTTGAGATATGGACCTGGCAAGATTACATCAGTATCTATATTGTCACGTGCGTATTTTATTACAGAGCCTTTCATGATATATCCCTCGGGTCAGTAATTTTTCCTGTGATGGCAGATGCTGCTGCAACAAGTGGTGATGCAAGATATGTTTGAGATTCTACATGTCCCATCCTTCCTGGGAAATTTCTATTAGTTGTGCTGATGCAGATTTCATCTTTTGCTAGTACACCCATGTGAGCACCACAGCAAGCACCACATGTAGGTGGCCCTACAACCACTCCAGCATCCATAAAGATTTTCAATAATCCTTGGTCCATTGCTTTTCTAAATATCGACATTGCTGCAGGTAGTATTTCGGTTCTAATCTTTACTGTTTTTCCTTTTAGAATTTTTGCAGCTGCTTGTAAATCCTCTAGCTTGGCACCAGTGCATGAACCAATGTATGCCTTGTCAAGCTCAACCGAAGATAGATCACGTGCAATAACGGTATTTTCAGGAGAGAACGGTTTTGCAACAATTGGTTCCATTTCAGATCCTTCATACTCGTAAATTTTTTCATATTGAGCATCAGAATCTCCATGGACTTCATCATATTTTGTAACTCCCCGTTCTGCAAGATAGTCTCTTAATTTTTGATCAGGTTCCACTATGCCGCTTTTGGCACCAGCCTCTGTTGTCATGTTTGTTAGGGTCAATCTACTTTCAACAGACATTTCTGACACTCCAGTGCCACCAAATTGCATAGTCTTGTATGCAGCACCATCAGTTCCAATGTCTCCAATTATTTTCAATATCAAATCTTTTGCCATTACATGGTCTGGAAGTTTTCCGTTTATCTTGAAAAATAATGTCTCTGGTACCTTGAACCAGATTTTACCATTTAGCAAAACATATGCAACATCAGTATGCCCAAGTCCTGCAGCAAATGCACCTAGAGCACCAGTAGTATTGGTATGAGAATCTCCTCCGACGTATACTTCTCCAGGAAGTACCATGGCCTCCTCATGAGATAGAGTGTGGCATATTCCATACTGACCCATACCATACTTGAAATGCTTTTTGATTCCAAACTGCTTTGTAAAATTCGTTAATGATACAATATTTTGCGCAGATATCTTGTCTGCCGCAGGTACAAAATGATCTTCTGCAACCCACACTCTTTCTGGATCCCATATTTTATCAATCGTCATCCCTTTTTTTCTGAGTTTTTCAAATACTGCCATTACTCCAGGCCCAGATACATCATGAACCATTACCTTGTCCACATTGACAAAAACTACATCCCCTGGTGAAACTGATGTTTTGCCAGAAGCCCGGGCTAGGATCTTTTCAGTAATATTCAATGTTGAAAATCAACGTTCAAGAAATTAAAATGTTTGGAGAACCATTAATAGTAATTGTCATGTAAAACCAGACATGCCACTCACAGTTTTGCCTATAAAGTCCACATTAAAAAAAGAACAGTTTGATTTGTTTGAAAGTCTGATGACAGATCTGGAAAGTTCCACCATGACACCACTAGAGGGGGATGTACTGGTCATCTCAAGCAAGTACATTGCAAATTCACAAGGAAGAGTTTTAGAATACAATAAAGTTATGCCATCTTTTGATGCTGAAAAAATTGGCAAAAGATTTCGTATGAAACCCAGCATGGCAGAAATAATTTTAAGAGAATCAGATATAATATTTGGCGGAATTCCAGGATTTGTAATTACATCATCGGATAACATCATGGCGCCAAATGCTGGAATAGACAAATCCAATACAAAGAGTGGAACGATTGTTTTGTATCCAAATGAGCCATATCTTGTAGCAGAACATCTTAGAAGAAAATTCCTGCTAAAATTTAATGTCCATGTAGGTATTATCATTGCAGACAGCAGGTTGATGCCAGGAAGAGTCGGAACAGTAGGAGTTGCAATTGCATGCTCTGGCATAGAGCCCACCTCAGATCTTCGAGGTGAAAAAGACTTGTATGGTAATTCTCTCAAGGTGACTTTTCAAGCAGTTGCAGATGATCTTGCATCAATTGCAAATCTAAAGATGGGCGAAGGATCAGATGCAACCCCATGCGTATTGGTTAGGGATTCAAACGCGATACTCACAGATAGAAAAATACGAGAAGATGAGATGGCTATCTCATATGAACAATGTGTCTATGTTCGTGGACTAGGAATGCGAATTTAAGGCAACTATAGTTTTAATAGAACTAAAATGGACGCCAAGATATGGTAGAGTTTCTCACCAAGTATCCAAAAACAATGTCTTTCCTAGACGGTAAAAGTGACAAAGTAAAAGTGGATACAAAGGGCGTAGAGCAGCTTACCATAGTTGTAAAGAAAAGCGTAGAAGAAATGTTGAAGATCTTTTCAAACGAAGGATTTACTCATGTAAAATTTGAACACAAACAAGAAACACAAATCGGTAGTGGTCTTTCGCTCAAGCTAAAAAAGCCATGGGAGATGCATGTGCGACTATTAGAAATGAAAAAAGGTCTTGTTTCAATTCAAGCAGAAGTAGAGGTGTCACGTGATTATCTCCAACATCTCTTTTGTCAGAGAACTCCGGTCTTTTACGAGATAGAGACTCTACTGAAAAAACACCAGATAGAATACAAGATTTGGAATGAGCGAATCAGAAAGTATGTCAATACAGTTCTTGATAATTACAAAGTCAAACTTGCAACACCAAGTTTTCCAGTATTAGCATGGAAGCCAATGGTATATGTCATTTCAACAATAGGCGTATTGTACCTGTTCAAGTATCTAATGACAGTCTAGAACCTTTAATTAGAAATTTTCAGCATTATTTGTAAGTGAGTATATCCAAACTTCCGCTTTCATTAAGATTCTACGGTACATCCCCATGGGAAATGGAGGTTTTCTTTAGCCTGCTGCACAATTTATTTAATGTTCAAGAAGATCCTAATGCAGACCAAGACGAAGATTTTACAACATTGATGGATATCACATTCCCGCTTGAATTCAATGAGGCTTTTTTCAAGCAATTTGGAGCCTTGCGATGGGACAAACTAAAGGGCATCATAAAAGAGATGAAGCGTAGAAGAGGTGGAGGAAAAAGTCTGCGCGTATACATCAGGTTCTCCGGAAAACCAGATATCACATTCATGATAGATCTTGATGACAGACATTCATTTGATACTGCCATTGATAAGATTGATTTTGTGTTAGAGTTGTTACCATACCAGCTTGATCCAAAAAAAATTCCAAAAGAGATTACAAAGGTCTCATACCAATTTGATGACATAATTGGCAGGTGGAATATCAGTGCAGATGCAGAAGATCGAACATATGGCTTTGTAGAAAACGAATGGAAAGTTACTTGATCTCTTTTTCTAGAGGCTCAAGCATTGAGTGTAATTCACGGTATTTCTTTTCAATAAAATCTAATGACTCTTCTAATTTTTTGGATTTACCATACTTGTATCGAATAAGTTCTCGGTGTCTCCAAAAGTTCTTTCCTTCCCCAACAGATAGAGTACTAAAATAGTCAGGACCTTTGAGGGTATCAGGAATTTTGATGTTATACGGAAAAAGAAATTCTGCCATAAACCATTCATCACCGTCAGGATAATCAGAGCCAGTATCAATGTCAAAGAACAAGTGCAATAGATTTGTCTGCATCAGTCCGTCATCTCGAATAGTAGGATGTTTTACATTTGATTTTTTAAAATCTAGTTTTACAAGGTTTGGTTCGAAATACCCATCGATGATAGATTTTCGAAATATCTTGTTTACTTCTTCCAGATTCAAACTAGAACTACTCTTTTTTAGAACATGCTAATAACTTATATCATTATTGGAAAACGAGCAGTACGGCAGTAGGTGCAAGGAGACCGGAAAGAATCAGACTTCAAGAACATCCAGCATTTTAGATATATCAGTTATTGACTTGCCGCCAGAAGAGATTTCCTGATACGCAGGAGGATTTTCAAGATAGTTTGGAATCCTCTCTGACATTCTCTCGTCGTATGATGCCGCTATATCATTTTTGTAAAATATTCCAGTTGGAATCTTTGCATCCCACTCGTTAGACTTTATCAAGGCCTGGGTTAGTTTTTCATTTTCTTCTGCTGGTGAGTCAATGTGCACAACTGGATCATATCCAGTATCCTCAAGCTTGTATATTCTAGGTCTTGGCTTGTTTGTCATCTCATCAATGTTATCCATTCCTGAAAACCAGTCTCTTGTATTGATGTCATTGTAAGTTGGACATGGTTGCAATACATCAAGAAATGAAAGACCCCTATGTTTTACTGCTGCAATTATCAAGTCTTTGAGTTGTCTTACATCATAGGCATAACCCCTTGCAACAAATGTGAATCCACTTGCAATAGCTAGTGCGATCGGATTTACCGATTGGTTAACATTTGGTTCTGGAAGAGATTTTGTTTTCAATCCAAGCTTGAGTGTAGGAGATGCTTGTCCTTTAGTTAGGCCATAGACTCCATTGTTGAAAATAAGATATGTCATGTCTACATTTCTTCTGCCTGCTGCAACAAAATGTCCAGCACCAATTCCCAGTCCATCACCATCTCCACCTACTGCAACTACAGTCATCTCAGGATTTGCAAGTTTTGCACCCTGTGCAAATGGTAACACCCTACCATGCAAAGTGTGTATTCCATACACATTAAGATAATGAGATGTTTTGCCAGAGCATCCTACTCCAGAAAATAATGCGGCCTTGTGTCGTGGAACTTCCATTTCTGCAAGGGCCATCTGAATTGCACTTACTATACCAAAGTCTCCACATCCCGGACACCAGTCATTGTGCACCTCAGTTTTGTAATCAGATACATTAGACACCATATGCTAGCACCTGTTTTTTCTCCGCTTTATTGTCGATAATATTTTTGATAGAATCAAAGAGTTCATTACAAGTCATTGGTCTTCCTGTGTATTTTAATATGTAATAGTCAACTTTCCTATCCAAGTATTCATTTAACAGTGAACCCATTTGGCCGGATTGGTTTGCCTCGATATCAATTATTTTCTTGACTCCTGAAAGTAAAGATTGGATATATTGCGTAGGAAATGGATGCAACATTTTGATTTGGATAAAACCCACCTTATAGCCTGCCTTGTTGAGCATCTCAATTGCATCTAAAATTGGACCTTTTGTGGAACCCCAGCTTAGAATACAAAAGTCTGATACGCCATAGTTTATCGCCAAGTCTTCTTTAGGAATTTGCTCCAGGGCAAGATCCATCTTGTGCGCACGTTTATCCATCTTATAGATACGATTTTCAGGATCTTCTGATATGTGACCTGATTCATCACTCTCATCTCCAGTATTCCAGAATATTCCATTTTCAAGTCCAAGCCTTGACCTTGGAGATATACCATCAGGCGATGGTGTGAATCTTTTGTATCCTGGTTCTTCAATTTTTTCAAGAAGTTTTCCACGCTGTATAGTTATCTTGGTTGGATCAAATCTTTTTACGGTTGAAACTGTACTTGCAATGAATTTGTCCATCATGTGTATCACAGGAATTTGGTAAATGTCAGCAAAGTTGAAACATTTTGCAGTATCGTAAAACCCTTCCTCAGTATCACCAGATGCATAAACAATTCTTGGAAAGTCACCATGTCCTGCATGTATTGCAAATTGTAAATCATCTTGTCCATGTCTTGTTGGAAGACCAGTAGAAGGACCACTTCTTTGGTATAAAGTTACTACAATCGGAACTTCGTTTATTCCAGCCCAACCAAGAGCTTCTGCCATAAGAGAGAAACCAGGACCCGATGTACTTGTGGCAGATCTAGTTCCAGTCAAGGCAGCACCAATAATCATACCAATTGCAGATATTTCATCTTCAGTCTGCACTACTAGTGTAGACCCAGGTCTGTTGTTTTCTACTTCAAAGATTTCATTTGATTCTAAAAATACACTTTCATCAGATGCTGGCGTAATTGGATAATACGATTGGAATCTACAACCGCACGCTATCTTTCCAAGACTTGTGGATTGAAAGCCTTGAGCGAGTATCACATGTTCTTCTTTTGGAATTGCATGCAACTGATGTTTGAATTTAGAATATTTTACAGTTGAATAATTATATGCATAGTTTGCTGCAGTTTTATTCATCTCTGCAATCTCTGCTTTTCGTGAAAATATTGTTCCAACAGATTTTAACAATGTCTCAGGCGGTAGTCCTAGCAATCCGATAGATATGGAGACTGCAAGTACATTTTGCATACGAAACATGCCACGTAATTTTGGATTCTTGGTTTCTTCTGATAGGTTTGCCAAGATTTCTTTGAATGAGACAGGATAAAGAACTACACCTCGTTCCCGGGCTTCATCAAGTAGTCCTTGTATGGTTAATGGTTTGTTTTTTGATACAAGGTATTTTTTAAGACGTTCCTTGAATTGTGCATCAAGGGTTGGAACCTCGTCTACTTTTACTGCAGACAGATCAGACTCGTATACAATTCCACCATCATTGAATACCTCTTCTACGTGTCGAAATATTGTCTCAGCATCAAAACCCACAAGCATTGTGATTCCACTGACATTAGATCGGACTATTTTATCAGAAATTCTGACTCCAAAGTAACTGTGTTCACCTTTGATATTAGAATAGTATTCTCTTTTTCCAAATACCTTTAGTCCACAACCAGCACATGCGCCAGCAAAAATATTTGCAGCAGTCTCAACACCGCCACCTTGAGGACCACCAATAACCCAAGTTAAATCAATAGAGGACATGTTGAATCTAGATGCTCGTCAAATATTAATAGTGCTATAGATGTCGATTCAAAAATTTATCCGCCAGTGGCAGCATCAAACAGAGCGCATTCACACTTATCACGCTCACCACAAAATGGACAAACACAAACACATTTCTCTATAGGATTTGCACATTGTACACAAATAGCAAACTCTTCTTTGTGTTTCAACTGCATATGATTACTTTGATTAATTATAAATGAGTTGTTGTGGACAGGGCCAGAATCCTGTACCAAGTTTCATCTCCTGTTTAGATGGTTCTATTCAGAATACGCTTAAAATTGTCGCTTGTTTAATCAAAGTAGTTGAAAGTCTTACTTACACGAAAACTTCATGATTTTGCCATAAAGGAACTCAAAAGAAAATATGATGTAGAGATCCATACAGGAAAAATTCCAATGCCAAAAAAGTTGCTGATGTCAAAAATCAAGGACAAGGACGGTTTGATCTGTTATCCCTATGATTCCATAGATTCTGATGTCATCAATGCAGGAACAAGACTAAAGGCAATTTCCACATATAGTGTAGGTTATGATCACGTTGACATCAAGACTGCTTCAAAGCGTGGCATAGTAGTTGGTTATACGCCAGAGGTATTGACTCGTGCCACTGCAGATCTTACCATGGCTTTGATGCTGTCTCTTTTCAGACGGATTCCAGAGGGAAACAAACTTGTCCATAATGACAAGTGGAAGACAATCTTTGGTCCTTATGATTTTCTTGGAACTGATCTGTATCAAAAAACCTTGGGCATATTTGGAATGGGAAGAATTGGCAAGGCAGTAGCAAAAAGGGCAATAAGTTTTGAGATGAAAGTTGTATACCACAACAGAACCAGATTGTCAAAAAAAGAGGAAGAAAATCTTGGAGTGCAATATGTATCACTAGATGAACTTTTTAGAACCAGTGATGTGGTAAGTGTACATTCACCACATACACCACAGACAAACGAAATTGTAAACTTGAAATTAATTAAAAAAATGAAAAAGACTTCATTTTTGATAAATACATCTCGTGGCAAGATAATAAATGAAAAAGATCTTGCCATTGCATTAAAAAGAAAAATAATTGCAGGTGCTGCTCTTGATGTATTTCAAAAAGAACCAATTAAGGCAAACAATCCAATTTCAAAATTAGATAATGTAATCTTGATGCCCCACAGTGGAAGTGCAACAGTAGAAACAAGAAAGAAAATGGCAGAAATTGCAGTCAAGAATCTAGTGCTTGCGCTTGCGGGCAAAAAACCAATTTATCAAGTTAGGATATAATAATTCTCTAGTCGAGTTGAATCAAGTCATTAGGATCTACCTTGATACAGCTAGTGCCCACGGGTTTTAATCCAGCAAAATTAATTGTGCCCTGTGGAACTTTGCCTTCCTGTTGTAATGATTCCAGTTTTTTTGTAAATGCCATCTTGTGGCCATCACATGTAACTCCAACCATGTATTCACCATCGTTTGATTTTACAGAAATTACAAATTCCGGAGGCATTTGGCAGTCCTTGCCCTCTTTTCGTACAGAGCAACGTTCTGGAAACATGCAAGTTTGTTTTCTATTTTAGAATATTAATCTTGATTATAATAAATCAAAATTCCAGATAGAGTCAGTTTTTCGTGCGGCATACTGCAAAAATCCCTTTTCCCGAAGGGCTTTTACGACATAAGCAGAATATGCAGGAGCCCCAGTTGCCCCAGGAGAGTTGTAATTCAAAATATGATAGGAGGTTTTTCCTTCCAGTTCTAGCACATCAGGTAAGAATTGTCCTTCTGGAGTTATGATTGGAGTTCTAATTCCAGCAGTTCCGCGCTCTGAGAAAAAGTCTGGTTTTATTTTTGGCATGAATTTCTGCACACGTTCTATCATGACTACTTTAGAAAGTGAGCTTAGCCACTCTTTTGCAATCAAGCTCATAAATTCTGGATTCAGTAATAGTTTTCTAGTACTGCCCGTAACCACATCTGCAAGTTTTGAGATAAAAGTCTCAATGTCTCCCACATAACCAGAATAAATTTCAGGACTTGCCACAGGAACTGCATTTGGTCCTACTTCACTTTTCCCATCAGACCTAATAATCCAGTGTGGATCAAGAAATGGAAAATCAGGATAGTTTGGAACAGAATAAACATTTGTCTTGACCAAATTTGTGTATTGTTCACGTGCAATCCAATATTCTCCCCTAAAGTGAAGACTGGAATATTGCATTGCAAGACCAAATTTTTTTGCAACATCAAGTGAATAACCACCTGCACAGTTTATGACAAATTTTGAGCTCAATTTTTCTTTATTTTGAAATCCAAGTACTGGGCAGTCATCAGGATTTTCAACTGATTCTAGTTTATGTCCTAGTAAAAATTTAGTTCCATTTCTTTGTGATTCTTCTTTTAGTTTTCTTGTATAGATGCCATAGTCAACCACTGCATCTGTTTTACAGTGGATTGCAGAGTAACATTGTATGTTTGGTTCTTTTTTTGCAACCTCATTACCATCTAAGAGTATGATATCATTTTCAGACATGCCATTTTTTGGACCCCATGTCATATACTTTTCAAGAATCTTGTGCTGAGTATTATCAAGTGCAACCTCAATTGTACCCACTACATTCCAAGGTAGATCTCTTTTTTCTGCAAATGTTTTCCACATGTCATGAGAAAGAAACGCGGCTTTTGCAAGTTTAGCTTTTTTGTCAGGATTTAGGTAAAAAGGAGAGTGGACTACACCAGTATTGCGACTGCTGGTATGCATTCCAACATCTTGCTCTTTCTCAACTACGGCAATTTTTACGTCATACAGACTTGAGAGCCAATAAGAGATCGAGGTTCCAAGTAATCCTCCACCGATTATAGTAATGTCATACTTTTCCAACAACACAAAAACAACAAACGCTTCATTTAATGGATTTGTAAGAAGGCGCCGGGAGAGAGATTTGAACTCTCGAACCCTTGCGAGTACGCGCTCTATGGTATATTAATTTCCAGGCGCGCGCCCTACCAGGCTAGGCGACCCCGGCATTGGTTTCGCCATTTCAATTTCGTTGTAAAACCGACTATATATTACTGTAAGAATTTATTATTTCACAAATTTTTTCCTGTAAACAATACCAACTAGTATAGAACCTACAAAAGTTGCAGTCCAATACAACCATAGATTGTCATAAACTCCTGAAAAAACAGCGGGTGCAAGGGAACGAATAGGATTCATGGACGCACCAGAAATAAACGCCAAAAAGAAAATATCAATTCCTATTATTCCACCTATTGCAATTCCACTAAAACCCCTCAGTCCATTAGTATGAACAACACCCATAATCACTGCCATCAAGAGTGCTGTTGCCAAGACCTCTACTCCAAAAATTGTCCACAGTGGAAAAGAGTAGTTGGGAGCATTTACTCCCAAATGTGCTTCTGTTCCCATAACATTTTTGACAAAAATCATTCCTAAAAATGCCCCAATAGATTCTGCTGCAAGATAGATTGGCAGTTGTTTTTTTGTAATATGTTTTGTTATAAAATATGATACTGTAACTGCAGGATTGAAATGAGCGCGTGAGATCTTGCCAAACGCATACACCATCAGACAAACTCCAGCAAAAGGAGCAAATGCCTCAAACCAAGATCCTATGGTTCCATTGAATTTTGCATTCAATACCACTGATCCTGTGGCACAAGCTACCACAACAAATGTACCAATAATTTCAGCAAAAAATATCTTCTGATTAGAAGTTAATTTACTGACTAGGCTCAAGACTTGTGACAAGTTCCTTTACCTTTTTTTCTATTTCATTTCTGATCTCACGAACTTTCTCAATTTGCTTTCCCTTTGGATCTTCAATACCCCAGTCTTGATGATTTCCAAGAAATACGGCAGGACATTCTGTCTGGTCTATACAACCCATGCTCACTTTTAGGAATGAAGATCGAATCAATTCCTCTGACAATTCCTTTGGTTTCTGCTTGCTAATGTCTATCCCAATTTCTTTCATCGCTTCTACTGCAATTGGGTTAATCTCTAGTGTTGGTCTTGAACCTGCACTGGTTGGAATCCATCCATCAGGAGCATATTTTCTAAAGAAACCTTCTGCCATTTGACTTCTACCAGCATTTTCTACACATACAAAGAGAATTTTTTTTTCCGCATTGTGTTTTCCAAAGAATTTCATGGTACCATCACTTTATTGCCCTAATTACAAGACTTGATATTTTTCTGCCATTTACCTTCTCTCCTTCCATGTATGTTCGCTCTTCTAAAACATCTACATTCTCAAATCCAGCTTTTTTGATACTTTGAATATAATTTTCCCTTGTCAGTGCACCATCTATGCAACTACACCATTGTTCTGCATTTACCTGATCCTGCTCAATCTCTCTATCAGTTACAAGGTCTGAGATTACCATCCTACCTCCTTGTTTCAATATTCTACGAACTTCTCTAAATGCACTTGTCTTGTCTGCAGTAAGATTGATGACACAATTACTGATAACTACATCAACAGTGTTATCATCAACTGGAATGTTGTTCTCAATATCGCCCTTTCGAAATTCTACGTTAGTGTAATTGCCCTCTTTTGCATTTACTCTTGCCTTGTCTAGCATTTGATCTGTCATGTCAATTCCTATCACTTTTCCTGATTTTGAAACCTTGTTTACAGACAGGAATACATCTATTCCAGCACCGGAACCGAGATCCACAACCGTCTCTCCATCTTTGAGATTTGCGAATTTTATTGGTGCACCACATCCTACACCCAAGATTGCTGCTTCTGGGATTGATTTTAATTCTTCTTGGTCATATCCGATTATTTTGCTAGCATCAATCAGAGAATCATCAGTGTTGCATTCACCAGGCATACAGCAACAGTCCGAATTGCCTGTCAATGCGATTTTTCCATATCGTTCCTTTACCTTTTCTTTGATATCACTCATGTTATAGGTTTACAAAGTAAACCATTTAAGTTGTCAAGGATAGATAACTGCAGTTGGTGTAAAAATGGAAACTAAAAGAAAGTCCCTTCCAATGGTAAAAGACAGTTGCAGTTTTGAAGGGTATGATGCATCTTCCTTAATGTCTGAGACTGCCAAACTTAGGAAAATAATTACCAAGAGAGGCACACTTGAGATTTTGATTCCATTATGTTGTACCACTGAGCCCGTGAGATACAAACAATTCAGACAAGCTTTGAAGGGAATAAGTAGTAGGACTTTGGCCATTCGATTAAAAGAACTAGAAAAAAGCGGAGTTTTGGATAGATTGTCCTATAATGAAATCCCCCCAAGAGTGGAATACAAATTGACCAGTAAAGGACAGGAACTTGTAGAATCCATGATAGATCTTTTACAATGGATGAAGAAATGGTCTAAAACTAGATAAGGTTGTTCAGCAGTCAAATGAGATCCAAAATTAAACGAATTTTTCCATCCTAGCAACTTGAACATTGCTAGTGTATAGAATAATAGCATAATCTGGCATTAGTGTTCGTAATATTTCCTCGATAATCTTTTCAGCACTTTGCTCAGTTAATACTATCTCGATTTTCACATTTTTTTCTTCTGGCAGTCCTTGTCCACGCAGTCCCTCATCACCCATTCCGCCAACCTCATAAGAGGTATATCCAGTTATCTTGTGTTTTTTTAGTATCTCCGTTACTTTGTTCTGTGCAAGTATCTCGCAGGTAATTGTCAATAGTTTGATATTGTATAGTTTCATTTTTGTTTTCACTCTACTTAACCGAATAAACTTATCGAACCCAAGTTGTGAAATGTGGTAGAAATAACCAAGAGTATTGGAAGTAATGCTATGATGATATATGGAAATGTAATACCTAGTGCAGACGTAATATACAGACTAGGATTTGCTTTTGGAATGCCAGTCCTTAGTACCGCAGGTGCCGCAATAAAAGACGCACTTGCAAAAAGCACTCCAAACATTACTGCTCCACCGATGCTAAGACCCAGATAGTTTGCAATTATCACTCCTATGGTACCATTTAATGTAGGAATCAAAATTGCAAATGCAATCAAAAACGGTCCTACTTTTTTGATGTCATTTAATCTCTGTCCTGCAAGTATTCCCATTTCAAGTATGAATATTACAAGTGCGCCAAAAAATAAATCCTCAAAGACTGGCTTTATGGATACAAATCCATGGTCACCTATGACATATCCAATTATAATGCAACCCAGAAGGATAATGATAGCTTTTCCAGTTATGGTTTCACGTAGAATTTCTTGTAGGCTTCCAGTCTTGCTTTTTGCATCTGCCTCAATATTTGTTCCATTATTAGTGTCGTAAGAAATCTCTGGTTTGGTAACATGTTCATTGGTTTTTGCAAACGATTCTTTTCTCTTTTTTAATTCCTTTTCGACAGTCATGTTGACAAGAAATATTGAAAATATGAGGCTCATGGGCTCCAGTACTGCAAGTATTGCTGTGATATATCCTTCTGATGTTATGTTTTGATCTCTAAGAAATGATAATCCTACCGAAAATGTCACAGCACCGACAGAACCGTATGTAGATGCAAGTGCATACGAATCAAATATGTTGAATTTGCCTAGTCTTCTTAAAATTTGATAATGGTTCAAAGTCATGACAAGTGCTAGTGCCACAGCTACTGCTATAGGAATAGCAATCTGCTCTAGGCCACCTCTCCTCATTTCTATTCCTCCATGCAGACCTATTGCAGCAAGTAGGTAAATCGGCAGAAAAGCTGAGAGCTGGTCAGGTATTCGAAGATCTGACTTTATGCGTGCAGCTACTACTCCCAATACAAAAAACAGAACAATGGGAGTCAAAAGATTAGCTTGTACTATTTCAATAATATCCATTGAAAAATCTCCCTAACGTGAAAAGGTTACACTATGACAGTTGAACTGTATGTTATCGATGGTGATTCTAAAGTTCATTTAATATTTTTTTGTCAGTTGAAGTTAATATTAAGTTATTCAATAGAATATGATCAATTACTAGAAATATTTTGAATTCACAATTTGAAAAAAAATTTATTTTAAAATATTTATGGTAACAGATTGTTTCAACATGTATTCAGAGTCTGGAGATGTGTTTGAAGTTATTTTGTAGCGCCCCTGGTATGTTTTGCTTCCATCAGTTTTTGTCTGGTCCCAAACAAAGTCTTTTTCCTCTTTTGGATCTAACTTGGAAATTACCTGTGCAGACATCGGAGAGTAAATTGTGGTACCATCAAGTTGGGCAACCTTCAACCCATATGATGCGTCTGAAAACAAGAGTGGTACAGTTCCCGAGTTTACTATTCGGATATGAATTGGTTCTCCAGAATGATAGTTTATTTTTTCTGGAATAATAGTAAGAGATGGTCCATTTACATAGACAAGTGTTGGAATTTGATTTTCAACCTGTGAGAGATAAACCCCTAGCAGTCCGGCAGCAACGAGTCCCACTATGAAAAATATGGCTGCACCTTTTGGGATCAACTTGGAAAATTTAATTTCGTTCCTTTTTAATTGTTAACTACGGGCTTTGATCTCCAACTTTTTGGGTATGTGTTTGGAGCCATTATGATTCTCTTTATCTTAAAGGCAAAGCCCTTTGTATTTTCAACAATCTCATCTTCAGTCAAGGTAGCTTCTGCAAGAGCCACTACCTCACCTTTTTGTGTGTATATAGCAACAAAATCTCCACGCTTTAGTCCAGGAGAGATTTCAAGAATTCCAGGTATTGCAAGCTGTGCTCCATGACACAATGCATCTACTGCCGAGTCTCGTATGACAACAGATTTGATCTCGCTGAGGGTAAGTTCTATTGGCATCATTATTCGTCGTAGTTTTGTATCATCACCATTTTCTTTCCATAATGCATATGCATCAACTAGGTCATGCATTTTTACAAGATTAGATTCCTCGTTAAAGTGTCCCACCCTAGTCCTTCGAAGCTCAATCATTGTTGCACCTTCACTGAGAATCTCTCCCATGTCATAGAAAATTTTTCTCACATAGGTTCCTGCTTCACATAAGATTCGAAGAAGTAGTAATCTTTCTTTTTGTTCAATGACTTCGATTTCATACACGTGTCTTATCCTAGTTTGTCTTGATACTGCAGATCGTTGCGGTGGTTTTTGGAATATTTTTCCTGTTAGTTGTTTTAGTACGTCAGCCAATTTTTCTTTTGGTGGAAGTGTATGCAATCTTCCAAGTGCGTGATATTCTTTTGGTCCAAGCAATAATACAATGAGGGCTTTGGTTGCCTCCCCAAGACCTATTGGTAATAGTCCAGAAACTTGAGGGTCAAGGGTTCCACTGTGACCTGCCTTTGGAACATGCAATATTTTTTTTACCCAAGATACGGTTTCATGGCTTGTTGGACCATTTGGTTTATCAAGTAAAATGAAACCGTATTCTAAGAGTTGTTCAATTGATCTCTTGTCATAATATGTACCATGGACATCATTTGTGATGTCTTGGTCTACTACCCTAAGATTTTGTAATTGTTTGAGAGTCATAATATTTTTTTACCGCGTTTTTTGCTTGCTCAAGAACTTGTCCAGGTCCAAGATCATCAGTATTGATTATGATGTTGAACACAGATAAATCCTCGCCAAAGTTAAAACCATAAAGTTTGTGGTATAATGTTTTGTTTTCATCATATCTTTTTTTGACTATCTCAAGCGCATCAGGTACTGAAATGTCATCTCGCATGGTCATTCTCTTGGCACTGTTTTCATGCGAGCCTGCAAGCCAGACCTTGATTCCATCTTTGACAAGCCATGGCAACGTGTAGCTTGTTATGATAACATTTTCAGTCAAAAATATTTTTTCTAGTTTTTGGTCAACTTGTTTATCAAACTCTGGGTTTACTTTTCTGATATTAAGAAAATCCATTCCTTCTTTTGTATCCCAAAAATCATCTCTATCAATAGCAAAGCCTTGATCTTTTGCCATCTCTTTTAGTACATCACCCCCGCTCAGATATTTCAGACCAAACTCTTCTCCCAGTCCTTTTGCTATCGTAGTCTTTCCAATGGCTGGTGGACCAGAAATTATTACTGAGCGAAGCAATTTAGCTTGTATCCATTGTAGTTTTTGTGACTCTCATTATGATGCCACTAAAGGCAGCAGATGAAAGGAAATACCATGCCCAAAAATACAATTCGTTTACATGATGACATATTTGCGGTTGTGATACAACTTTTGCCGCAGTACATGTCAATTCGAAAAATCCTCCGGGGATAAAGTTCAAAGAGATTGGCGATATTGCAACTGTATAAGAGAATAATGGTGGAAGTACAAAATAGAATACCAAAATCAATGGAAGAAAGGTTATCATCATTGGTCTCATATTCATCTGCATTACCTCCATGTTCATCTTGTTCATGTATGCAGATTTTTTATTGAGTTCGTCTGTCTTTGCCTGGTCTTTTGATTTGAATGCAGCCATCCTTTCTTTTTGCCAGGCTCGTGTCTCTTTGAGTAATCTTTTGAGTTTTTCCTGATCAACCATCTTTCTTTTTATCAGTGCATTGAGTAGGTTGAGGCCTACAGAGATACTCATGATTCCAAAGGCAGACGGAATCATTCCTTTCACTATTGGATTTGCACTTCCCAGCGGTCCCTTGCTCAGACCTGGTATCTGAAGTGCCAAAGAATTTATGAAATCAAAAATTATGCTATGTTCCATTGTTATACCCCATTGCATTTAGGATGCCACGTGCCGCTTCATCAACCTTACCTTCAGTGTTAAGAACCATCTTAATTGGCGAACCACAAAGTATTGAACAAGTAGAAAGCATTGCACTTGTGACATCTAGTTCTTTTTTTATTGCATCAATTGATACGATATCCCTAGTTCTTGTAGTATCAGTCATTCTTCTATTATAGATCTCTTCAGGTCGTGCTGTAATCATGATAAAACTATCAGGATTGAGAATCTCTAAAACATTATACGGTAATCCAGGGTAAAAGCCCTCTTTTGTGGAGATGAATGCATGGGTGTCCACAATTATCACATCATCATCAATAGAAGATATGGTTTTTGCAGCCATTGATTGCAATTCTTTTTGTTCTTTGACAGAAAGTTTTCTTAGATCGTCTCTATTTTGCACTCCTTTCTTTTTTGCTTCTTCAAACATTACTGTTCCAAAAATTGATACGCTTACCCTGATGCTTTTTTCCTTTAGTAATTCTACTACTCGTGAGACGACAGTAGTTTTTCCAACACCTGGGATTCCTACAATTACGATTCTCTTACTTTCTGCCAAGCAATGCACCTAGGGTAGGCATTACTTCTTCGACTCGTTCTCGAACAAGTAAATTGTAATAGTTAATCAAGATATCAACTGTCAACAACATTCCTGTCCCTGAGCCGAATGTTCCCAGTACATCAGAAGTACCAGCTAACAATCCCAGTATGATAGAACCAATTATAGTGACAGATGGAATGTATTTTTGAAGTA
>JBOGQV010000082.1:0-2736 GCA_050749145.1 Nitrosotalea sp.
CCTTTGAGTTTTATCACTTTAAGGTACGAGTATCCATGATCACTTACTGTACTAACAAAAGATGGCTCTATGCCATCTTTACTAGAATATTTCAAAAATGGTTTTGTAGGTTCGTAATCAAGTTTTACATGACAGAAATATGAAGTCTCGTCAGACTCGTTAAAGTTCATGAATACTCCAACATACCAATTGGTACCATCTGGAAATGCAAATAGTGGAAATGGTGATTCTTCAAATCCATAACTTAGTTTAATCAAACTTGTAAGGTCCTCAAGTATTATTGATTCGTATACAACTTCAGGAAGTGATGCAGTTTCTGGTTTAAGAGTATCAGGAAGTGATTTGACTCTAACAATAGGAGAATAGAGGTACATTGGATTTGTTATAGTATTCACTACATCATAGTCTTCTTTTCCTGCCTTGAATCCATATGAAAGATAATGACCTTTCTTGTCTGTTTGAACATAGAAATTGACAGACCTTTCTTTTAGAAGATCCATCTGTACTGAAATTATGCTTTTTCCATCAAGTTCAAAGGAAAATGCAGTACGCGGAACCCTTTCCAAGGCACATACCATTCTTGAAAATTCAGTCATATCAGATACTTCGATGTAGAAAGGAAGTTTTGCCATGTGATTTCTCAAAAACCATCCACATTAAAAGTAGTCGTTTATGATTCTCTGTTACTTACTGCCTTCGGTCGATTATGTCATTTACATCAGGTCCAGTACCAATTAGTGTAACAGGTACTTTGAGTTGATCTTCAATATTTTTAATAAAATACTTGGCAGGAGAACTCAAATCTGAAAATGATTGCATGTGTGCACATTCAGGAAAGACTACATCAAGTTTTGTGATTCCCAACTGTGTTGCACTGTTTAGCATGATTGATCTTTTTGCAAGATCAAAATCAAATTCAGCTGCTCGTCTTTGTCGTCCAGTCACTGTTCCCACTTCTTGCCATCCTTTTGCAACTGCCTTTTCTGGAGCAATCTCATTTTTCAGAGGACCTTCTCCAACCCGGGTAACAAAAGATTTGAAAACAACAAGAACTTCATCAACACTTTTTGGTCCAATTCCAACATCAGCACATATTGCAGATGCAGTAACATCTTTTGATGTAACAAATGGATATGTGCCATGCCATAATGAAAGAAATGTTCCCTGTGTTCCTTCTACTATTACATTTTCTTTTCTGTCAAGAGCAAAATTCACCTGATTTGGAATATCATCAAGATACAAAGTAAGAGAATCAATGTCTTTTGCAAGTTTTAGTGTACGCATGGCTCTATCTGCATTAGCAGGACCCGTACCTGTTCCAGTACTACCTATTGATTGTTTTAATCTTCCAGCAGAGTCAGTTGTTCGATGAGATTCCTCAATTATGCCACATTGAAAATCTACAAATGACCTATCATGAGTTCCAAATTCTTCTATTTCCTTTAAGAGTACTTCAGGACTCACTACAACTCCAGGACCAATGAGTAGTCTTGTGCCAGGATTCAGAAAAGCACTTGGCAACATTCTAACTTTGTATTTTTTATTTTCGTGTTCAATTGTATGTCCGGCATTAGGTCCAACTCCACCTCTAACAGCTACTGTAGGGTTGTCTTTCATCGCAAGATAAGAGACAATTTTTCCTTTTCCCTCATCACCATAAAAACCACCAACGATAACTGTAGAAGGCATACATATGGAGAGCATAACCGGAGATATTTAAGCCAAATCTTAGCAATACGATTTTAGAAGAGATCCAAGCCCTAGACTCACATGTCTTCTCCAAATCATGCGGGAAATATCATAGTAAATTTGGCAGGCCTTCCTGAATTTCTAAGAAAACCAATACTACACAAGAGATTAACAGAATTTTTTTCCATGAATCAAGAGGATAAGAAAGAGATCGTAAACAATGCATTACAAGCAGGGCCTACAATACCATTTGACAAATTTTCTACCCTGTTTAAGACCTGGCTTGAAACTCTTTGTAACATGTCTGAAGAACAAAGAACTATCATGTTTTCAAACTACATAACTGAGATCACACATCATCCAGAGAAACTAATTGCCTTCAACCTAGATGGAATTTTTGAAATTTACATGTCATTAGCAGCAGATCAGAAATCCATACTTTCTACAACCATTAAAAATATACTAGGAACATTTTCCGAGAGCGATAGAAAAAAACTCTACATGATAATTCCAAAAATGGCAAAAAATGAGATAGATATCTAAGTTGGTTTCTCTGGTTTTCTTTGACTCTCATCTGCGAAATTGACGACATCTCCTTCAGGAGTCAGGACACCTACAAACACTTTCTCATATTTCTTTACTACTTTTCTATGATCAGGCATTGACATGTCTAATTTCATTTCATTCATGACCATGACTCTATATTGCTTCCATTCAGCCCAACATTCATTGCAACATGGATATGTGGAAGCAAATGGATCAAGTTCGGTGCCGTCTGGAATTTCCTTTTTACACTTGGTACATGTTCTTACCATGATAAAACAACAAAAATGTACCAATTTAATTCTTTAAGAGATTACACGTACAGACTACAGTGTAAACAAATTTGAATAAAGTGATACGCATAGCATCAATCATCAGTCAACAGATTCTATTAAAACATTGAATTTCACTATAGTTTTGTTTTGGGTAACTCAATAGTAAAGGTGGTAGGATTATTTTTTACCAAAATTCGTCCTCCATGACTTTTTACTATGATGTTACAAC
>JBOGQV010000083.1:0-4083 GCA_050749145.1 Nitrosotalea sp.
GTACAAACACATATGAAAAATGGGAAATGAGAATTCACAGAAGAGTAATAGATCTTGGCGCAGATGATAGAGCTATAAGACAACTAATGAGAATCAAAATTCCAAACGACGTTTACATCGAGCTTACACTGAAATAAAATATTGATAAAAATGTCTGAACCAACACAAGAAACACCAATGACTGAAGAAAAACCAGCTAGCTTTAGCGTGTTTTATTCATGCATGCGCTGTGGAACCCAAGTTTCTCAATCTGAACTTACAAGACTACCAGAGATAAAATGCATCTGTGGTTTTAGAGTATTTACCAAAGTCAGACCACCTGTAGTAAAAACAATCAAGGCTTTCTAATAATTTCTTTTTCCGTTGTAACTATGCATGCGTTGCATGTGAGTGCGCATTGCTTCCATACTTGGAAATTCTTGGTTGCACATTTTGCAATCATATGTCTTGTTGCTGTGATACAGCTGCTGGTGCTGCATCAGATATTCTTGCTGTCTAAATTTAGCGTCACAAATTTCACACTTGAATTTTTTGAAAATATTCATCTATCCCAACTTTGCCTTGTGAGAGTCCCAGCATTGTTTGCATAATTGCCCATCTAGTACCCAGTGTTTCTTTGGATTATATCTTATCATACCAAGTTTTTTTCCACACACTTGACATGTTGCCCTTTGTACCTTGAATGTAAGATCTTTTTTATCAAAACATGATTTGCACAATAAACCCGTCATGTCCCACTGGTATCGCGGTTCCCACAAATCTGGAACATCTTTTTCTATCCCACATGTGACACATTTTTGCCTCAGGCTTTGTTCATAAAACTTTTTCATCTGGGACACATAACAATCGCCACAAAGTGGTCCCTCTATCTGCCATTCGCTCTTTGGCTTGTGTTTGTGGCTGGTCTCTTTTTTGCATATAGTACACATGACATGTTTTTTGCCAAAGATGTTCATGATATAAAATAAAACTAAATCCATTAAATAGTTATCATAAAGGAAAAGAGTTGAGAACCCTCAGTTCTCTAGGGGTTTATTGGCCTAGTGCTTCTTCGAGAAGCTGGCCTGCGTTTATCATTCCCTTTTGCTTTGCAATCTGTTCAATTTTTGCATATTGTTCAGCTGTAAAACAAACTGGCATTGAGCGGTCTTTCATGAATAACAACAGCCTTTATGATTTTATATCCTTTTTGTTGATTTGCTTTGATCGTCAAGATCGATTTTATTGTTATTCTTTAAAGACATACTTGCGCTGGCCCCGCAATTCTGGGCTGCTACCGACACCAACTAGGACAAACTCTTTTTTGCCTTCCAATATGTTCTGGGTTGGGCTGAGCTTGCTTTCATGTATTTGCTCATATTCTTCCAAGGATACTTTTCTCCTATCACCAATCTCTGCCTCTAGATTCATGTTCTTGACAATTTCCTTGTATGCAGGCATGATTACACCGCTGAAGACCATTGCACTACTTCCACTGCCATAAGAGCCAAATCCAAATCTCTTTCCTTCAAGGTCAACACCTTTTTGGAATTCAAATTCCATGCAGCTTCTAAATCCCATGTAAAGTGATGCAGTGTAGAGGTTTCCCACCATACTTGATGCAATAAGTGAACTTGAAAGTTTGGAATCATATGCTTCTTGGAACTCGTCAGTCATAGTAAATCGTTTAGTAAACTCGTGGTCTTTTTGCATAAACTCTTCGTCTGCAAGTATTGATTCAATGGTACCACGCGGATCTTTTGGAACAGGCTCTTGCATTCCCATCTTTTCAATAATTCCTTTCCAGCGAGGCAGTGTTCTCCACTCATGTCTTAGTAGATATGTCAGAGCTTTTTTGCCCATGTTGCTGTATGGCAAGTGCATGTTGACAAAATCAATGTAATCCAGAATCGTTTCTCCTTCCTTTAGTTTTATTATTCCAGTTGCCAGTGCTTTTTCCTTGTATGCCATCAGTGCCTTTTTGACCTGTATCATGTAAAGCAAGTTGGAATACTGACCATTTACAATCGGGGTCTCTTTTCCAAATGGTCTGTAGAAATCATATTCATTTTTAATCGAAGTTGATGTAACCTTGGGATCAAAAGTCATCAGTCGTGGGTTGTCACTTAATAACATTGCAACAGCACCTGCGCCCTGGGTATACTCTCCGCTTGAGCCAAGATCATATTTTGCAATATCGGACACCACAACTATGGCAGACTTGCCCTCTGCCTCGCCTGCCCTAATCCAATTGGCATTATCGTACAAAGCATAAGAACCGCTGACACATGCAAACTTGCATTCTATTCCACCACAGTGTCCAAAGGAATCATTCCCATAGACTTGTTCTAGCATGCCAATTACGTAAGAATTCATGGCCTTTGATTCATCAAGTGACGACTCTGTTGCAACATATAGTCTACCTACATCCTTTGGAGCAATCTTGTTTCTCTCCATTATTCTAAGACAAGCATTTGCTGCCATGCATGCAGGATCCTGGTTAGTATCGACGATAGCCATTTTTGATACACCAAGCCCTCGCTGTAGTTTATCCGGGTCCATACCACGGGCTTTAGCAAAGTCTCTTGCGTCTACAAACAGTTTTGGAATGTAGATGGCAATGTCATCTATACCTGCGGCCAATAGCTTCAGCTTTGCAATTGCAGATATAAGGATTTTGAGAATCAATATTGATCTCAAAGTTTGATAATTTTTATTACATTATGGCAAAATATGTGAAATCTATTACGATTTTAGCTTGGATTTGAATAAACCATCAAAAACATCAAAGGGTTGTGCGCCTACAATCTTTGTCACCGACTTGTCTGGCGATATAATGAAAAAGTCAGGTGTTCCAGTCAAGCCCAAATCCTTGGCGTTTGAAAGGCTGCCCTGAACCGTAGAAATGTACCTTGATTGGGTCATACATTGCCCAAACTGGGTAGCGTTTAGCCCTATATTCTTTGCAAACAAAAGCAAGTTAGCAGATGATGCCCATCCGGTGTTTTCACCGTTCCAATTGTTGTACAACGTATCATGATACTCCCAAAATTTGCCTTGCTCCTGGGCACAATGTGCTGCATGTGCAGCATTCACAGAATCTTGCCCAATTATGACAAAATCCTTGAAGACCATGCGCACTTTGCCTGTATCGATGTAATTTTTGACAATGTCAGGCTCTGTAGTATGATAGAACTGGTTGCAGTAAAAGCACTGGTAATCCCCAAACTCTATCATTGTAATGGGTGCATCCTGAGAACCAAGTATTGGAGATGTGTTTTCAATCAACAGATTCATTGCGGCTTTCTGGGTTGTGTCATTTTGCGCCGGTGTTTTTCCAGAATTGCCCT
The DNA here is from genome assembly GCA_050749145.1 of Nitrosotalea sp. GTDB lineage: Archaea > Thermoproteota > Nitrososphaeria > Nitrososphaerales > Nitrosopumilaceae > Nitrosotalea. Next base: position 3,330 of record JBOGQV010000083.1, read on the forward strand.
GAGTGTTTGCAGTCAAAGGATTCTGAAAACCTTGTCCAAATACCACTGATACTACAATAATGATAACCACAACTGCCCCGATCCCAATCCCTACTGATGGGAGATGAACTTTCAAGAATTGGATTATGCCCTGAAGATTATTTAGTTCTTCTTAAAGGGGCAAGCCAAATAAATGGGATTTGCCATGACAAAAACTGTGAAAAAGGTTTTTGTCAATGGATACGGGTCAATCGGTAGCAGGATAACTCAATTCATAGCAGATGACAAGGATATCGAAGTAATCGGCGTAGGCAAGTATTCTCCAGATGATAAAGTTGCAGATGCAATATCACGCGGATTTCATGTCTACGTTCCAAAAGCAAAAACAGATGCTTTTAAAAATTATAAAATTTCAGGTGCAATCGAAGATGTGATTTCTCAAAGTGATCTTGTAATAGATGCAGCCCCCGGCGGTACTGGGTATGAAAACAAAAAGACATTGTACGAACCAAAAAATGTCAGTGCAATTTTTCAAGGTGGTGAAAAAATTGGTGGGGAGGAATCTGTTGCAAGCCTTATCTTCAACTCGCGTGTAAATTACGAAAAGGCATTTGACTCAAAATATGTGATGCAAGGAAGCTGTAATGTAACTGGAATGGGACGAATACTCCAGCCGCTCAAAGAAAAATATGGTAAAAAACTCAAGCGATTTGATGCTACACTATTGAGAAGATGGGCAGACCTTGAGGATTCAAAGACACAGGTAAAAGACTCT
>JBOGQV010000084.1:0-3207 GCA_050749145.1 Nitrosotalea sp.
TCTCTCTGGAGTATTTGTTTCATCCATTGATCAAATTCTTCTTCAACAAATTTGACATCCTCAAACGGATCATGAGTTCCCGTAGGAACTGATTGTCCCTGTATATCAGTAGAACCTGAGGCATCCACTACATGAATTAAAACCTCAGATGTTCTTGCATCATCCAAAAATTTATTGCCAAGGCCTTTACCCTCATGAGCACCAGGCACAAGACCTGCCACATCAATTAACTTGATTGCAATATACCTAGTTCCATTAACGCACATGGGATGAATGTGTGGTATAGCAAAATGTTTACACGCACAATCAGTTTTCACATAAGCAATTCCCATGTTAGGCTCAATAGTTGTAAATGGATAATTACCAATTTGAGCAGTTGTTTGAGTAGCTGCTGAAAAAAATGTTGACTTGCCCACATTGGTTTTCCCTAGCAGACCAATTTGCATGCAAAATAGTCTGGCATATGCTCTTATTAGTATTCCAAAAGTGTTTAATTTCAATTCATTTTAGGATATTTATTGAAAGTAATAACTGGAAATCCTGGAACAGGTAAGCATACCATAGCAAAATTGGTTTCAGAGAAACTAGGCTTGGGTATGATTGACATAAACAAAGTTGCAATTGATCAGGGGCTATTCAAAAAAAATAATGGAGTTTTGGACGTAGATGTAAGCAAGTTGAAGAAAATAATAGATAAAAAAATATCAGAAAAGTCCATACTGGTGGGGCACCTTGCACCATATGTAATATCATCAAAGAATGTGGAGATGTCAATAATATTAAGAAAAAGTCCGTACAAACTACAATCCATATACAAGAAAAGAAATTATGCTAAAAAAAAATCGCTTGAAAATCTTGGCAGTGAGATACTAGGCATAACACATTACGATGCAGTACATCAATTTGGCCAAAAAAAGACTTTTCAAATTGATACAAGCACCAGAACAATTTCTTCTACTGTAAAGAAAGCAGAATCTGTTTTTAGAGGAGCCAGGCCAAATGAGGATAAGGTGGATTGGCTGCAATTGGTTCTCAAAAAAGAAGACATGCAGAAATTCTTTCCATACTAGATTCAAATTACGCCATACGTGGATATAATGTAAAATGTTTGAGATAAAAAAATCAGATCTTGCTGGAAGGATAGGAATACTTCATACAAACCATGGAAAAATTGAGACTCCTGCATTTGTTCCTGTAATTCATCCAGTCAAACAAAAAATTCCTGCCAGAAAATTAAGAGAGATGGGATTTGATCTTGTAATAACAAATGCATACATCACACTGAAGAGATATGGTGATGAGGCAATAAAACAAGGTATTCACAAGATAATTGATTATGATGGTGCGATCATGACAGACTCTGGCGGATACCAAGTCTTAGAATACGGAGACATTGATGTAGATTATAAAAAAATTGCAGATTTTGAAAAGGGAATAAAAACAGATATCGCAATTCCTTTGGATAGGCCAACAGGACTGGGTCTATCAAAAAAGAAAGCAATAGAATACGTAGAACACACACTCAAAGTATCAAAGGAGACTCTTGATACAAGAGACGACAATGGTCAGATATGGGTCGGACCAATACAAGGAAGTGAACATTCTGATCTTGTAAAAAAATCAACAAGAGCACTACTTGATTCTGGTTTTCAAATGTTGGCATTGGGAAGTCCAGTTGAATTCATGGAGTCATATGAATACAAGCTGCTTGCCAAAATGATAATGACAGCAAAGAAAAATATTCCCGACTCTGTTCCACTTCACCTGTTTGGAGCTGGACATCCACTTACCATACCCCTTGCAGTAGCTCTTGGTTGTGATACATTTGACTCGGCATCATACATGCTATATGCAAAACATGATAGATACATCATGGAAGATGGCACTGCACATCTTTCAGAAGTGGCTTATTTTTCCTGCAATTGCGAAGTCTGTACCAGACTAAAACCAAAAGAGATGTTATCACTAGACAAGGAAGATAGAATCAACAAGATAGCGCTTCACAATTTGTATGCCATAAAAGCAGAGGTAGACAGAGTAAAGGAAGCAATTCATGAAGGACGGTTATGGGAGTACACCATAAGAAAAGCAAGAGCACACCCCAAGTTATTTGAGAGTATACCCATTTTTACCAAAAATACAACATTTTTCACAGAGACCACCCCACGATACAAGGAAAATGCAGTGTTTCTTTTTTCTAAAGAAGATCAGTTCAGACCTGAACTTTGGAGGTTCCATTCCATGGTACGCAAATTTAAAACAAAGAAAAAAACACTAGTAATTACACCAGATGGAAGCATAAGGCCATTTTACACTTCGTCAGAATATAGCAACCTAAAAAAGAAATTTGCTTCTAAACTAGATGACATACAGTTTTGTCAATACAACCCATATCTTGGAATAATCCCATTGGAACTATCAGACATTTATCCTGCCGCGCACTATGTGATATCCAATACAGACTATAACCAAGATGAGTTTCCGGAATTTGCCAAAACATGGAACATGTTTCTCAAGAACAATAAATTCAAGAACATCTATGCTACAGATGATGAGTTCTTAAGATTCCATTCCAAAGGAATGAAAACCAAGATCAAATTTTTCAATATCAAAAAATAATAAAAAAGAAGATAGATTCCGCTTTTATAGTGCGGCGTCTTCTGCCCAGCCTTTTACGAATATACCGTTCTTGTGTAGAGGTACTGGTTGACCTGGAGTGTAACTCATTGGTCTCATCCAGAAGATTGCTTTTGTTGGGCAAACTCCAATGCATGCTCCGTCTGAGATGCATCTTTCTGGATAAAATACAAATGCTTTACCTCTCTTCCAACCATCTACTGGTTTTACACGAAGAACGTCTGGGCCAAGAGAAGTACAGATTTCTACACATAGTGCACAACCTATACATCTCTGCTCATCAACGTCTGGAAGAATTGCGATTGGCATTCTGTTTTTGATCTTTCACCGTTTGCTATTTAAATGATCTGCAAAATCTATAACGGAGTTATAGAATTATTTCAATTTCAAAAAGAAAAGAAAAACAAAAAGAAAGTATAAATGATATTTTTACTTCTTTATTTGGCGCATTGCTTCAATCTGGCCTGATGTTACCCAGTCAAGCAATTCCGCAGATGTAGGATTTAGATCTCCTTTCTGATTCATCATATTGTGAACCCAAATCCAGTTTATTTGATTCAATAATGGTTT
>JBOGQV010000085.1:0-3331 GCA_050749145.1 Nitrosotalea sp.
TGTTGGATATATCATGTGTAAAGTTGAATATGGTTTTTCAAACTTCAAAAAACTTGGCTTTGTAAAAAAGGGCCATGTTGTGTCGGTTGCAGTATTGCCTGAGCATAGGAGAAAAGGAATTGGGGAAGGCCTAGTCCAGGAGGCAATTGCAGGTGTAAAACTGAAAAAATCAGACGAGTTGTATCTTGAAGTCAGATGTAGTAATAATGAAGCCGTAAAACTGTATGAAAAACTTGGATTTATCACAAAACAGAGGCTAAAAGCCTACTATCGTGATGGCGAAGATGCATATCTTATGGCAATTGAGTTTGCTTACTAGCTTAAAATAAATAAGTCACAAAAAGACTCTGCCTTATGACAAGACAGAGAACCATTGGAATGATGATCTTTGTTTTGGCAATAGTCGGGTTCTTTGTTTATGCATATCTGCTGATGCTATCTGAATGGAGCCCAATAGTCCTACAACTTTCTGTACTGATGGCAGTAGGGGGAATTCTTGGAGTCATTTCTTGGATTGGATACAACATGGCAACATCAAGACCATCACCATCTTCTCTTGTAACTGATGACAAGTAGTCACTTGGATATGGCTGCATCAACAACTGCTTGATAAAATCTTGGACCTACAGGTCTTACAATTTTTGCACCCAAAATCTCAGATTTTACTTTTACAACACTTAGAAAATGCTGTGGTGCCAACGATGAAACATATTCTTTCTTTTCTGCATGAATGTGACAGTAATAGTGTATCACTGCATTTTTCTTTGCAGCCTTTATTGCATCATCTAAAAACTCGTCTGATCTTTCAGGTAACAACATTAGAACTCTGTCTCCTACTTCTCGTAATTTTTCTTCTATCACTTTGGACGCATCGCCCTCTATGGATTCTACAGTTCCCTTTAGTTTGTTTAGTAGTATGTTCTCAGAGCATAATCTTGCTGCATCTGGATTGATATCTATGTTGTAAACATGGCATCGCTTCTTCTTTGCGGCTACTATGGAAAACATTCCTACTCCTCCAAACATGTTGATAACAGTCTCGCCGTCCTTGATCAGCTCTGCAATTCTTTCGCGTTCTGTTGAAAGTCTGGGTGAAAAAAAGGCCTTTTCCACATCCACTTTGAATCTACAACCATGTTCTTTGTATTCTGTTTCAGTCTTGTCATCTCCTGCAAGAAGCTCTAATTTTCTTATTCTATAATCTCCTTCAACTGGGGATGATTGGTAATACACGGATTTTGCTGTCTTTACTTTGTCTAAAAGAACTTCGCCAATTATTTTTCGCTTAGGCAAAAGAGTATCTGGAACTCTCAATATGATTATGTTTCCTATCTGATCAAAGGCACCATAGAGCTCTTCTGACTCTGCCTCTGTTAGAATTCCAACCATTGCTTGTTTTAGCATTTTTGTCAATTTCTATAGTAAAACTTTCCAGATTGCTTTTGTTCTCTGTCTAACCTGCTTTCCAATTTGTTTACTCTAGGTCTCATGCTTGTTTCATCTCTTCTGTATGTCATGTCAAGAGATCTCAAGAATTCATTCATTCCGTCTACCTTGGGTTTTGGAGTTGTTGCATGGCCTTCTCTTCCAGGAGTTCCATGGAAGATGACAATTGAATCGGAGATCAAATCCATGAGCTGAATATCATGATCAACTATTATCGCAGATTTTCCATAAGATCTTACGTATCTCTGAATAAGCTTTGCCATTGCTATTCTATCCTCTACATCTAAAAATGCAGAAGGCTCATCAAGTGCATAGACATCAACTTTCTGCAAAAGGCATGCTCCAATTGCTACTTTCTGAAGTTCTCCACCTGATAAATTCTTGACAGATTTGTTGTATAATTTTTTTATCTTCATAGGGTTGATTATGACTTCTTCTTCTGGAGTTTCTTGGATTGATCCACCATATGCTTTCTCAAGAAGTGCAATTACTTCAATGTCATAATCATTTGTTAGATATTGTGGTTTGTAGGCAATCTTTACTTTAGTTTCTATGTTTCCAGTATCGGGCTTTTCTACACCTGCTATCATTTTCATCATGGTTGTTTTTCCTAATGCATTTGCACCAACTATACCCAAGACTTCGCTTTTCCTAACCCTACCTGCCTCAATGGATAGGGAAAAGTTTGCAAATTTTTTCTCTAGATTTGGATAGTTTATGATATTCTCAATTGTAACAAATTCATCTGTTGACGTAGATGCATCAAACTTGAATGCAGCATCTCTAAATCTAACGTTTTCATTTGGAAGGTAACCGTCCAAGAATACGTTAATTCCAACTTTGGTGGAAAGCATATTTGCAACTATTCCATATGCTGCAGGCTCTCCATACAGAATCTCAATAAAGTCACTGAGATAATCCAGCAATGTTAGATCGTGCTCTACAACCATCACACTCTTTCCAATTTTTGCAAGATCTTGAATTACTTTTGCAACCCCGATTCTCTGAAATACATCATTATAAGATGATGGTTCATCAAAAAAGTAAAAGTCTGACTCTCTTGATGCTGCAACTGCTACTGCGATTCTCTGTAGTTCTCCACCACTCAAGTCTGTAAGTTTGTTTTCTAAAGAATTTTGTAAGCCAAGTTGTTGTACTAACTCTTTTGCCTTTCCACGTTCGTCATATTTTTCTAAAAGTTCTTTTGCATTTCCATCAAATACTTTTGCTAAGTTGTATACTTGCTGAGGTTTTATTGATGCCTTTAATTCATTATTTGCTATCTTTTCAAAATGTGGTTTAAGTTCAGTGCCTTGAAAGTGTTTTAAAACCTCACTCCATTCTGGAGGCGAATCATAATTTCCCAAGTTTGGTCTTTGGTTTCCAGACAATATGCTCACAACGGTACTTTTTCCGATACCGTTTCTTCCCAGTAACCCCATAACTTGACCTTTCTTTAAACTTGGAATTCTGTAAAGCCTGAATGCATTCTGTCCATATTGGTGAATCTTGTCTGATTTTAATTCCTCGGCCAGATTGACAATTGTTATTGCATCAAATGGGCAGACCTTGACACAAATTCCACATCCATTACAAATGTCTTCATCGATTTGAGCCTTGGCAGTTTCTTCATTTAGTACTATGCAATCTTGTCCCATCTTGTTTACTGGACAATACTTGATACACTCTAGACCGCATTTTTTGGTCTGACAATTTTCCTTATCCAGTACTGCAACTCGATGAGTCATGCGTACTCCCCTCTTTCTTAATTTATATCTCTATCAAGCAAGATTAATACATAACATTAGAAGCCAAAGAAACTAAGCCGGCCACAGCGTTGGGGTCCGACCCGGTCCCATACCGAACCCGGAAGTCAAACCCAATG
>JBOGQV010000086.1:0-10154 GCA_050749145.1 Nitrosotalea sp.
GTGCATTACCAGTACCAATAAGACCACCAGCGATTGCAATTGCTGCTGCAATTGCCAAAAGTGGTTTTGTTAATCCGCTACTAGTAGTAGAAGCATCAGCTGCAAATGCGGGAGTCGTTGACACAAATGTTGATAGTGCAATTGTCAATCCCGCAACTATAACTAAAAGTGATAATTTTGAACGCTTGTTAAACACCATCATCAGAGGCTCATTCGGCGAGGCTATATTAACTTAATTTTTACAAACTTATTTTCAAACTTTTTAGGACCAACAAATGTGCGATCATCGTACATTATTTTATTATAATCATATCTCAGTTTTGGTTTAGATCAACTGGCAGATCTAATTTGTTTCCCCATTCGCCCCATGAGCCAAGATAGACCTTGACATTTTTGAATCCAAGCATTTTGAGTGCCACAAAAGAGTTTGCTGCACGATATCCTCCCTGACAATATGTTACAATCTCCTCATCTTTTGAAAAATTATACATCTTGGAAAGGTCTTCAAGAGATTTCATTGTACCGTCCTCATTGATGTTTAGTGTCCAATCCATATTGATGGCAGTAGGAATGTGTCCATTTCTTGCAGCCCGTATTATGATTCCATCGTATTCGTCTTTGCTTCTTGCATCAAGAAGCTTTACCTTGCCTATCTTTTTGTTGATGTATTCATAGCCTGCAATTATTTCCTTGTTTACCTTGCCTGAAAATTTTCCTGGCTTGAATCCGTTTGTCTTGGTTTCAATCTCAAGTCCAAGACTAGACCATTTTTTGAATCCACCATCTAGCATGAATGTATCTTTATATGAAAAATACATCAAGAGCCAGACTCCCCGTGCTGCACTCATTCCTGAAACATCATCATAGAAAACAACTGTTTTGTCTTTTGTCACACCCAAAAAAGACAGAAGATTTTCCATCTGTTTTTCAAATGCCTTTATTCCATCTTTTGATGTATCAGACCAGTGATAATAGAAAAAATCAAGATTTACTGCACCTGGAATGTGTCCTTGTGAATAATCTTTGTATGATCGACAGTCTACAAGAACGAGATTTGGGTTTTGAATTTTTTCCATTAGTTCATTGCATGAAATCAGCATGTTACAATTACGGACTTTAGGGTAATGTAAATCCATTTTACTGTATCTTAGATTACATCCAGTAATCCATTATTGAAATTTTTTCATAAATTTATGTACCTGATATTTGAGGAAAAAATAATTTGTTACAATTTTTTCAAGCCACAAATTCTTATATCTTAGGGAAAATATGATAATATCGCAAAATGAACATTTTAAATTATCAACCTATAAAAGAGAACCATTTCACCATACAAGAATCATTTTGTGAGTAAAAATGACTAAGACAAAAAAGCAGATTCCAAAACTATCAGTTTTTCAAACATTCAAGACAAAAAATAAGGAGTTTACAGGTGAAGCAATGCGCCAACGTGGAATTATAATACATCTTGCATCTGAGACTCTGCCTACGAAAAAGACTCGTACCGCTATTGCACACAAGCTTGCAGAACAAAATGGTACCACTTGGCAGAATATCTATTCTGGAATTTTCAGAGATTTAGATGAGATCCTTCTTCCTCTTGAATTAGTCAAAGAAGCTGGAAGATTGCCGATAAAGCGAGGTCCAAAAGCGCTACAAGAACAAGGAGTTCCATATTATCAATTGACTGATAGTGGTCTGCTTGTTGCAGCTTCTGTATCAGATACAGGAAAAGAGAGAATTAGAATCATGAATGATTTTTTTGAAAAAGAGACCAATACTAGAGAAAAGGACTTGAAAAAAGCAATCATAACATTGCTTGATGTTGCACCAAATTTTGTTTTGTTGTTACTAAGAAAATATATCGAATCATATAGTGAGAGGACAATCGACAAACTTGTCCCGCTCAATTCAGAGTACATCAAAAAGGCCTTGGATGATGCATTACATGTTCAAAGGGAGCTATTGGAGGGTTTTTCGTCCCTGTCAAATTCTGACAGAGAGCCGATCATGAGCTTTCTCAAGAAGTTAGGCTAGGCACTCAATAATAATTAAAATCCCTTTCCAAAAGAGCTTGATAATATTGATAATGTCATCTAAAGCCGCTTTTGCCAAGTCATGTCATATTGGAACAGTGGTTAGATGACAGATGAACTAATTGAATATGTAATACATCTCATAGATGGTAAAAAGGGAGATGTTGGAAGACTCGGCTATATTCTAGATGCTCTACAAGATGGTAAAACACTTTACAATTCTGACAAAAAATATCTAGACTTGTTAATATCTACATACCTTGGTCCCTCGAAAAAAACAGGAGAACAAAAGTCTGTTGAGGAGTTAAAGATAGAACTTGCAAGAGTCAAGGAAAGACTGGAGAAATTTGAAAAACGTGGATACAAAAAACCTGTAGGCAGAAAGGCGGGATTTTTCTTTGTGACATTTTTCTTTGGATGGCATACAGTAATCACATTGCTTGACAAAAAATCTGTAATTAGTATACATGATCTCAATCCATATCTTTTGCCGCTATACCAATTGGACAAAGTAATACCTGCAGAATATCTCAACTATGTATACCAGTTCAATCTGAGCATACCAAAAATTGTAGTTCTTGTATGGGGTGCCATGATAATTACATGGATAATACTCGGATTTGTCTATCTAGTAAAATTCATACGCTCAAGATACAATCCTGGCAAACTCTAGAACTTACTGCCAGAAATCAAAGTCTTTTGTATAAGCCTGGCCTGCAAAAGCTGAATGTGTTGAATAGTAGGCCGTTCCATTAAATCTAAACTTGGTAGTAGCATGAGTTTGTAATGCAGACCAGACCTGTGGATTATTTCCGTCATTGAGAATCTTTGTGTCAACTGTAATGACCTCAGAGTTGTGCTGTGTCAATGGTAGATAGGAAGAGCTCTCCCAAGTTCCATCATATCGTTGTCCATATTGTCCATGTCCAATTACGACATTATTTGCATAGATATCATAAGTTACCATTTCAATTATCAAAGTATTGTCATTTGGATTTGTAAGATTGAATTTTGTTTCTATTGTTCCATCCCGGTCTCCAACTGAGAGTACAGAAGAGCCGTTGAATTTTATGTCAAGAGGCTTTACCTCAGTCATTACAGCTGTAAGTGCAGTTGGTGTATTTGCATTTGGAGTAAACATGTTTTTTAGAATTCCAGAGCTAGGAAGAATTACAATCATACCAAGTACTGCAATTATCACCCCTACTGCAACAAAGACAAAAATTTTCTTATCCAAGGATGTTTCTACCATTTGTTCAATTCTTAAATGTTGAGTTGAAAACGCTTATAGTAAAAGTTTGAAAATACAAATTGTGCAATATCACCAAGCAATCAGGATAGGGCAAGAGAGATCAAGAAAGTCACAGATGACCCTGTTCTCACATGCAGGCTTTGCTATGCTCACACTTACTGTAAAAAAATCTCAGGGAGTGTTTGTGCCAGTTGGAGAAAAAGAATTTGTTGCAGTTGTGAAAAAACCTGGAGAGGGATGGCTTGTTGTGATAGTTGACGAAGAAGGATATGCAAAATCCCAGTCAAAGGTTCTAGTAGAAAATGATGCTAGAGAAATTTTGAATAAAGCCACGACTGCAGGTATTTTGGAATATACTGGACAAGTCAGGTTAGTTTAGTATAATTTCAGTGCCCTCTGGGCTTCCTTTGATTGCTTTTTCAAGTACCTTTGTGTCTGATTTTAATATCCTAGTTTTTAGCTTGGAGCGCTCTATTACCTTTAGTGCAACTATATCCATCAGGTCATAGCCACCTGCCACTGAATCCTGGTGAACAAGCATTGAGCGCAGTTTTTTTATTGGTATCTTTTTAAATTTTCTTGCATTTTTGTTTTTATTTGGATCAGAATCATACACGCCATCAACATCTGTAGCATTAAGAAATGTACTTGCTCTGACTTTTTCTGCAATCAATGCTGCTGTGGCATTTGTACTCTGTCCTGGATGAAGTCCTCCTGTTACTACAATTAGTCCAGTATCTGCTGCGTTTGCAACTTCTTTTAGATTGACTGGCGGATGTGGATATGCTTTTTGTTGTAGTGCATAGATCAAAAGTTTTGCATTAAGCCTTGATACTTCAATTCCAAGCTCATCTAGTGTTGACTCGTCTGCACCTGAAGATCTTGCATGAGAGATATAGTGTCTTGCAATTTTTCCTCCACCTGCAATTATAATTGGCTGGCAGACCTTGCTTATTTTTACAAAAAACTCAGCATACTGCTTTAGTGTCTTCATGTCTTCAAGGCCAAACAAGCTTCCTGATAGTTTTATTACGATTCTTTTTTTCATTGACTGTTTTCACCAAGGATGACGTTTGCTGCAATTTCAACCTTTTTTCTAAATTGCTGTCGCGTATAGACTCTGAGTATATCCATAAAGCCTGAGATTGCAGAAACTAGCGGAATCTCAGATATTGGTAACTCGTAGGACTCTTTTGGTCCTTCCCCTTTTTTTGTTGTAAGAATTATGGATTGGGATTCTTTTTTTGAGGGGGCAAGTGGAATAGATGGAGTCTTTGATATGTCAATGAAGACCTCACACTTGTCTACTTTGGATCTTTTTGCAATCTCATCTTGGAGATCTTTTACGCTTACCTTACCCATTCTGGGACGAGTAAAGATCTTCTCATAAACACACTTGAGTAGTCTTCGCTCTTGATATTCTACTGCAAGCTGTCTTGCCCTTTTGAGTTCTTCATTTTTGGGCTCTAGCGATACAAGTTTTGATATTACAAATTCGTCTGTCATCTGGACATATTTTTTGATATCATCTGTAGTAAGGTCAAGTTCGCTGTCTGCAAGTACCATTGATTGTATGAGCATCACCTCTGCAGAACGTACTGTCTTGTGGAAATATACCGCCTTGAACATTTGGTATCTTGAGATCATCATTGATTCAAAAGAGAGAAGTGCTGACTTGTCAAGGGAAAGTTTCTTGTCATGAACATCAAGTGAGTGGATTATTCTCATAAAATCCACTTTTGCATGCTCTGCACCTGTGAAATAGCCATCACGTAAAAGATAGTCCATCATGTCTGCACTTAATCCACCAGAGATGATTTCATTCATGAATTGGTACTTGGAATTTCCAAATGCCAGATTACCAAGAAATGCCTTGTTAAATCCTGATTTTTTTATGATATCTCCAATTTCAGATTCTAGTATGAGTTTTTTTCCAATGTCCTCATGAGAATTTTTTTTCTTTTTTTGTAATACTTCTTCGAATAGATGTGAAAATGGTCCGTGGCCAATATCATGCAAGAGTGCAGCCATTCGTATGTTTTCAGAATCGTTTGCATCAAGATACCCCTTGTCTTTGAGTACATTTGCTGCCTGTCCTGCAATGTGCATTGTTCCAAGAGAGTGTTCAAATCTTGAATGCTGAGCACCCGGATAGACAAGATGTGCACCTGCAAGTTGTCGTATCCTTCTTAGACGCTGAAATACAGGCGAGTCTATCAATTGTAATTCATGTGGATATACAGTAATGAAGTCATGAATCGGGTCTACAATTTGGAGATATTTTTTGGCCATGTCTTTTTCACTTGATATGCTTTGATACAATATCCCTTACTTGCTTGTGAACTTGATCTTTTTGCTGGGATGCGTTTACGATATGCCAGTGATACTTTTTTGCAAGTTTTCTGTATGTATTTGCAATCTTGAGCGCAAATGTTTTGTCTTTTTCAAACCTGTCTCGTTTTTTTATCTTTCTTGAAAATGAATCTGATATTTTGACATCAAGCAATATTACCATGTTTTCTTTTGGAAGGCCCCGGTCAAGATTTTCAAGCCATTTCAAGTCAAGACCATTTACTGTACCATATACTAGATTAGATTGGTAATACCGATTCATGATTACAATATGGTTTTTTGCAAGTGCATTTTTGATGTCTTGTGATTTTTCCCATCTGTTTGCTGCAAGAAGACAATGGATAACCTGTGGTGCAAACTTGCGCTTGCCTCCAAGAAAGTTCTTGATTTCTTTTCCAACTGGAGTTGTATAGTCTGGGAAACTAAATATTGTAGATTTTTTGTTTTGTGTCTTTAAGAAATCAGATAATAATTTTGACTGGGTTTTTTTTCCTGCCTGATCAAAGCCTTCTATAACAATAATCATCAAAGTCCTATTAAATCGGGCAGTAGATAAATTGTGAATCTAACTAAGGTTTAATAATCAAAAAAGTGCTAAATGATACTATCATGGGCATAGGTCATTACATGGCAAAAGAAGTCATGAAAGAGATAGGTAACAAGTCACGTGAATTCTACGAGTTCATTTTACCTCCAGTAGATATGATACTGCAAAATGACAGCCTAGTTGTATCAATAGACATGCCAGGATTTGACAAAAAAGAGATCAAACTAAGACTAAACGGTAACATACTCTCAATTAATGCAACAAGAGAAGACGAGGTTGAAGGTACCATAGTCTGGAAGCAGAGACCACGTTCAATTGACAAAAAAATTAGATTACCAATTGAGGTAAAAGATGATGAAAATCCAGGAGCATCTGCAAAATATCGTGATGGTGTACTTACACTGACGATACCGACAAAGACTGGAAAAAATATTGCAATAGAATAAAATCAATCAACTAGAAAATATGTCTAGTCGTCGTTCTTGTTATTACCTTGTTGGTTACGCTTACCTAGGTTATGATTATCTTTACCACCTTGTTTTTCTGAGTGTATCTCGAGATGCTGTGTTATGTTGTTTTGCAAATTAGGTAATTTCGGCTTAAAGTGTTCTGTCATATTTTCTATTTGATTGATTTTATTCTCAGAGTGATCTGTTTCATTTTCAGAATGTGTTGTTTCATTATCAGAATGTTTTTCATTTTTATCTTGATATGATTGTGATTTTAGTTGAGCCTTGAGCGTTGCCAGTTCTGTGTTTAGTTGGTTTTTTAGATCAGCATATTTTGTTCTGGATTCTTTTATTTTTATTTTACAATCCTGAGCAACTTGTGTTTTATTCTCTGAAGATGCGTTCTTGATTTGAAGACGGCAATCATGGATTAGAACTAGAGTTTCTTGTCTTTGTTGTTTTAATAGCTCGTTACGTTGATGTTCCAGATCTGAGATTAATTTACCTAAATTAGCAGAAGTCTGGTTTGTTCCATTATCAGAAGATAGGATTATAGTTGAATTTGTAATTCCAGAAACCTCACCTGAAAATGTGCCTAATCCAATATTATTCCAAGCAGCAACCCGATATGTTTCCACATGAGATGGTAAGAGGTGTGTATCAGCATAGTTGGTTTTGTTTGAAGATGTATTGACTACAATAGTTGTGCCGTTTCTCTGTATAAGATAGCCAGTTATTGTAGCTCCGCCATTATCAGATGGTGCAATCCAAGTCAGATTTAGTGATGTGTTAGATGTTGTTTTTACATCTAGTCCAGTAGGAGAATTTGGTACATTCATTTGAACTGGTATCGAAAGAGTAGTTGCAGTTACATTATTTGTCATTGTGCTGCCTAGACCTATTGCATTAATTGCTTCTATGTTATACCGATAGCATGTATTTGCTACAAGTCCAGTATCAGAATATTTTGTACTTGAATTAGTTGTATCAGATATTGTAACAAATGTTCCGGTACACGAACTATCTCGTAGAATTTTATAACCTATGATTGGAGTTCCGCCATTACTGTTTGGTGCATTCCAGATAAGATCGATTTGTGATGAAGAAATTACAGTGGCCGACAAATTTCTCGGCGCTGATGGGATAGAAAGTGTAGTTGCAATGGCCTCGTTTGATGGGTTACTAATTCCAGCAGAATTGATTGCAGAAACGCGATAAGTGTAGGTTGCATTTGCTACAAGTCCAGTATGAAGATATGTTGTTAAATTGCCAGTTAGGCTCAAAATGGAATATGAGTTAGAACCTGTCTTGTATTCTATTTCATATCCTGTAACTCCTGTTGCATTAACTGGAGTATTCCAGATCAAAAAGATCTGTGTATCAGACACTGGAGATGCGTTGAGATTTCTTGGTGAAAGTGGAATTGGTTCAATGGCAGATGCAGACAATATTCCACCTTGTGTAACTAGTGCACTAAAAAGGAGGAGCCAAACGAAGGATAATCCTAATGTTTTCACTGTACAAACTTGAAATTTTTTAGATATAACTATCAGGCAGAATTCATCAGTATGACTACATCGCAAGCTTAAAGTACAAAAATGAAGTACTGTTTACGCTCTAATGATCTCTCATTAATACAGAGAGAGTCATTATAACAACAGAACCAATCATTCCAATTTCTCCTATTGTACTGTTTGTTGAGTATAATATTGTCGAGCCAACAAATACTGCAGCTGCAAGAATTGTTCCAGAAAGCAAAACTGTCCTTGATTTTGATTTGTTTTGCTGCATGTTTTTGTTTTGTTCTATGAATTGTCTTATCTCTGGAACAAGGGCAATTGCAGAATCTACTGATTTTACAAATCGTCCAAATGAGATCTTTATTTCTTCAATATATGCATCCCGTACAATATTTTCCTCTTCTAGTATATTTTGTAAAACATTGATGAATCTGAAATTTACTTTATGTGTAAGATAGACTCCCTCAAGTATTGATGCCATTCTCATGTATAATGCAAGATGTTTTGGCAACTTGAATGGAAACTTGCTCATTGTCTTGTTTGCAAGCTCCATCAATGCCTTTACTTCCATCCTGTCCACTTTGGTTCCATGAAAGGCCTGGATTGAAAGTGCCAATCCCTTTTCTATTATACTTCGGTCGTATCCCGGCATTAGCATTCCAAGATCATCCATTGCAGATACAGTTCTTGTTGGGTCTCGCTCTATGAGGGACAAATAGAGCCTGATTAGCTTCAGTCTTGTCTTGTTGTCAAGCCTTCCAACCATTCCAAAATCATACAGTATCAGGGAACCATCATTTGCCACTGCAATATTTCCAGGGTGAGGGTCAGCATGAAACAAATCATGTCGTAGTAACATTGTAAAAAATATTCTATGAGCACGCACGACAATCTGTTCTCTATCAATTCCTGCCTCGTCAAGTGCCTTGACATTTGTTATTTTTATTCCAGGTAGATACTCCATGGTGAGTATGTTTTTGCTTGACCTATCGTCTATTACAGATGGAATTATCAGTTTTGGATAGTTCTGCATATTTTTCTTGATTGCCTTGAGATTCTGGGATTCTATTCTATAGTCCATCTCTTCGTGGATTGTCTCGATAAACTGTGAAAGCATGGCCTCTGCAGAATACCGAAGATTTGGGTCAACAAACCTCATTGCAAATGGAATTATTCTTTTTAGAACATGGATATCTTCTTCAACTATTTTTTCAATTCCTGGTCTTTTGACTTTGATTATGACATCTTGTCCTCGTAGCTTTGCCTTGTAGACTTGGCCAAGTGATGCACCTGATATTACGTTGGTATCCACAAAATCAAAACTCTTGTCCATTGGTCCAAGATCATTTTCTATGATTGGTTTTACTTTATCAAATGATTCTGCGGGAACTTCATCTTGGAGTTTTGCCAATTCCTCAAGGTATGGTTGTGGCAAAATGTCTGCCCTTGATGAAAGCCACTGGCCCAGTTTTATGTAGACAGGGCCAAGTGAGAGAAATGTTTTAAGTGCCTTGCGGGCATTTTTTTGATACCTTTTAAGGTCAACATTTTTTCCTTGTTTTTTTACCCACTCTCTTCTGTCCTTTCGCAGTGCAATTACAAGAGGTACTAATTTAATGAAGGTTTGAATTGTTCTGAGACGTGAAATTTGCTTTTCCCTCCTAGAACTCTTTTAGTTTTTTTGTAATGGAATATCCTGCATATCCTGCAATTACTGATGCAACAAGTCCTGCAAAGATGGATGCGCCCTTGGCAAAAGGCATATTTTTTTGTAATTTGTAAACACTTGATGAAACTTTTTTTCCTGCTACTATTCCACTTGCAACTCCAACTAGAATTTCTGGTGCGTCTTGTACAAGATGGCCAAGTGGATCCATCCTTGGATCAACTTTGTCCATGTGAACTAGATACTTGTCATCGTATTCTCTAATGTGTAGATTACCATAACGATACTGTTTTTTTGCGCCATTTTTTTGACCCAGTACTGTCTCTTCTGCC
>JBOGQV010000087.1:0-11900 GCA_050749145.1 Nitrosotalea sp.
CATATTGGAGGATCACATTGGAACAAGGAGCTTGCGTTACTAAAATACGGTGCAACTCTTGTCACAACTGGTGCCACAACAGGATATGATGTAACTTCTGATCTAAGGCACATATTTTTCAAAGGCACTAACATATTGGGTTCTACACAAGGGACACGCTCTGAGCTTGAATCTGGAATATTTTGGATGTCAAAGGGAAAGATAAAATCAATAGTTGACTCTATCTACACTTTTGAAAATGCGGTAGAAGCTCATACAAAAATGCTAAAAGGAAACTTGTTTGGGAAAATTCTGATGAAGCCTATGTGATACCACTGGCTATAGGTTTTTAGACTACGATATGCAACGTAAGATATTGACACCAAAACTTGTTGGTAGTTTCATGATTATCCTAATGTTTGGTATGGCTTTATCACCATTGACAAATACTGTATATGCACAAACCAGTTCTAGTACAGTAAATGTTTCCACAAAAGGTGCAGTTGCTGAAAGCAGTAACTTTCATGGATTGATAATGTGGACAATCATAAATGGTGACAAGGGTACCATAATCCTTCAATCACCAGTGGGACGAGCAATGATCCATGTTTCCATAACTCCGAGCATTACATGTGATTCATCAATGCCAATTTGTTTATTTTCGACTGTAATTGATGCTGGAGATAATGGCGTACTCAAAGTAGGTGATACTGCAAGAATTGCCTTTGACCTTGATGCAAAAAAAGAAACCGTCTCACTTCTTTCTGGCACACTGGCTGGATTTGATGTATCAGTAGACCTTTCAAAGACCTGGAGCAAAACTACTACACCTCCAACCAATACAACTACAAACTCTACCGCTATAGCAAACCCTGCATCTGTTTACTGTATAAACAATGGTGGAAAATTGGACATCCAAACAACATCTGCAGGTCAAACAGGCATCTGTGAATTTCCAAATGGCTCTCAATGTGAAGAGTGGAGCTATCTAAGAGGCGAATGTTCTCCTAGTGCATCTGGCAGTTCAAACTCTACGGTATCTAATGGTACAATAAACTCGACTTCGACTAATACACCCTGACACCTCACTTTGTCATTGAACGAGTCTGTAGGTATTACTAAGAATTAATCTAAAAACCACTCTTGATTATTTTGATAAGTAAATTATATTATCAAGAACGACTACGTTTGGTTTTTTGATTCTTGCTTACAAGTTGCATTAGAAATGTGCTATTGTCAAGTTCTGGATCTTCCTGTTTTGCTTTCTTCATTGCTCTTGCAAATTGTTCAAACGCTGCAACTTTGACTGTTATTGTCTTGTATTCTTTCCTTGGCATGGTTGACCTCCGTCCGGTACGTTGATAAGTCTTCCGTAGAATTTTTTTATGAAATTGTTACGATACTGTCCAAAATATGAAAAAGCATTTCTTATATCACCTTAAACAGAAAATGCGGTACGCGCAATCTCAAATGTGTTCTTATTTATCACTACACACAAAATTTCAAGTACTCTAATACTTGATAATTCTTTTTGAGAATGCAATTACTGGGATAAATGCCAGAACAAAGACAATCAATGCAATTGGAAATTCTGGAACTATGGTTGTTCCATACACTGACATGTGAACTGTATTTGCAGGAAATGAAATAAGCAATGTTCTGTATGATGTAGTCTTGGTTTCGCTAAACTGGGCAACACTCTTGTCGTTTGTAACAATGTATACGTCGTCTGTGCCGTCAATCCTCTTTGCATCAATCATGTCTCTTGGAATCTGGATGGATAATGTTCCTGGACTGTCTGATTTTAGATTGATATTCAAAGAATATGTTCCAGGGTTGATTCCTATTCCTAATATCTGGCCTCCTGTGATTTCGTAGCCTATCGTTGAAGTTGTATTCAAAACAGGAATCATGCCTTGGGAATGTTGTGTTGATGTGGTGGACTGGACAGGGGGCTGACTTGACTCAGATTGAGTGCTTACAGATACCTGACTTGAAGGCTGGCTAGTGCCTACACTGCTCACTGAGGACACTCTGTAATAGTAAACCATGCCAGTTTGCAGTCCTGATTTGATAAATGACATTTGAATGCCAGTGTTTGAAGTGATTATGCTCCATGTGCCGTCTGCTCCGGTCTTTGATTCAATTTTAAATCCTGTTACTGGAAGTTTTCCATTATTTGACGGAGCTATCCATGATAACAGTACACTATTTTGAGAAATCAGTGTTGCATTGACACTAGTTGGTGGATCTGGCAGTGCTAGATTTTGTTCTGATGTCGATGTTTGTGGTGGTTGATCCGCAGTATCAGGAGATGATGATGTGCTTGTTGGTGTGACAGAAACAAGAGGTGATGGATTAGTCTGTGACCCGCCTGACAATTCTGCAGTTACTGCAAAAGTGTATGTCTTGCCTGTTGTAAGATTTGGAATTGTATATTTTGTAACACTACTTGTGGTGTCATCAACTGAAAGAAAGTTACCGTTTATCACTTGGTCAATTCTATACCCGTTGACAACCTGACCGTATGTCTGCGATGGTTTTATCCATGACAGACTTACGCTGGTTGGAGATATCGCAACTGCTGTTGTAATGGTTGGAGTTGTTGTCTCTTGAGGTTGAACACTTGCAACATTGGATGGATTTCCTGCACCAATTGAATTGATGGCAGTTACACGATACGAGTACACTGTACCCGTGACAAGTCCACTATGAATGTATCCTGTTTGCGAGTTTCCAGTGTTTGAAACAAGTACCGTATATTGAGATGTAGCATTTGCATACTCTATCTTGTATCCTGTAATTGCAGAGCCTCCATCATTTGCAGGTGCAGTCCATGACAAGCTTACAGCTGTAGCTGATGCAGCAGTTGCACTAAGTGTAGGAGAGCCTGGAACAGTAAGTACTTGGGTTAGTGTTGTAGTTGCAGTATTTGATGAGTTGCCTGTCCCAATGGAATTTATCGCAAAAACTCTGTAGGTGTATGTGTGTCCCACTTGGAGTCCTGTGTGGGAATAGGCCGTAAATGAACTGCCAGAGTTTGCAACTAGATTTGTAAAGTTTGCAGAATCTAAACTAAAATCAATCTTGTATCCTGATACTGCTGGTCCGCCATTGGACTGGGGTGCACCCCATGAGAGATTTACTTGGGTTGATGAATATATTGATGCGACAAGATTTTGCGGTGGGTTTGGAGCAATATTTTTTGGTGGTGCAGAACTACTAGTTGGTGTTGCCAAAACTTCTGGTGCTGGACTTCCAGTGCCGATTATGTTTATGGCAGAAACTCTGTAAATGTATGTCTTACCTGTGACAAGATTGATGTGAGTATATGTGGTGACATTGTTTAATGTGGCAAGAGTAGTGTATGATGTATTTGGAACTACTCTGTAATCAATTTTATATCCTGTGATTGGCGATCCTCCATTGTTCTGTGGTGGACTCCAGCTGATACTGATGCTTGTTGGAGATATTGCAGTTGCTGTAACTCCTACGGGCTGGTCTGGCGCACTTGTCGTTTGAGCAAATGACTGGCCCAAAAGAAAAGCAATACCTGTTACAAGTATTGCAGATATTACAAGTATGTTGATACCATGACTGTTTCTCGTATTTTTACCAAGCCCGTACAATGTAAAACCTTGATTGCTATTATTGATAAGGTGTGTGGGGAAAGTTTTTTGGATCAATCCATGAAAAGAATTTTGGCAAAAATGCAATATTGGGTACGGTACTTGGATTCAAATCAATCCAAAATTTTGGTACTATGTGGTTGGATCCTGTAACACTCAGATGTCATATACCTTTTAGTCAAATCTGAAAACAGCCAACTTTATTTTAAATGAATGATGCCATGAAATCACGGACAAATATTGTACATATGATGGACTCAAAGTGGATGAATCTCAGAGTAAGCTCTGTAAATTGTGCGGATATGAATATTGTAACAATCACCTCCTGCCGCAGAGACACAAGTGTACCATGCTTGAAAATGTAGAATATGTAAAAGCTGATTCATTTCAAAGCGTCTCCGAATCTACACCGCTTGATGAACCAAAGAAAACGCTAGTTGATGCAAATGTTGTGGCAGAACTCAATATAGAAAAAGTAAATGTAATTACAACACCTAGTGTAGAAGATACTTACTGGTTGTCTGACTGTTTGAAAGATGCACAAAATGTGATAGCAGAATACCATGATGAAAAACCTGATGATAAAAACTTTGAAGACTGTATAAAATTTTTCTCAAGTAAAACTTTTGGTGTTAAAATGCAAAACAATGGGAATGCTTCTGGTGATATCAACTTGATAAAAGATTTACCTAGTCAACCGTCATACAAAATCTATGTCCATGATATATTCAAAGATGATACTCGGGACAATCGAAGAATGGTTACAATTATACTAATTCACCAGTTGCTGCATGCCATTCATCCTTCACGAATGCATGATTCTGCAAATACAAAAAAGGGAATCAATAGGCTACAGCATGAGATTGCAAATAGGGCAAGCTATCATGATGCATTGTTAAATCTGGAAAGTTTGCGTCAGAGTGGAAAGATAAATCTCTGCAATGTATGATTAGTATTTCTTTTTCAATTCTCGCAGTTCATCGTATTCTTCTTGAGGTGTCTTTTTGCTAGACTTGGTTCCAGGTTTGTTTCTTGGCCTTGAACGTACCATGCAATTGCAACAGTTGCAATACAAATCAACAGTATCATCAGTTGCAGGCCTTTCTTCTTTATCATGGCATGCCTCTCTTGACATGAATACTCCACAAATCTGACATCGCACCTGACCTGATAAATAACGACTAGTGCCATCTCTTGGTTTTCTAACTTTATGTTCCTTGCACAGTCCCTTGCAGATGCCCTTGTCTTTATTCATAGGTAACACTTGGCATGGGACAATAAATTCTCATGCATTAATTTTCCTACTCGAGTGTAATGCCACAATCTGAACAGATTTGTATTGATTCTACCATGTGGATAGTTTCGCAATTTGGACATGTGATCATGGTATGATGTGACGTTCTGCCTTGCATATGGCAAATGTCTAAAGAATTTCATTAAATGTTAAAATTAATTTCAAACAATAAACTTGGCATAAATGTCTACTTGAATTCCTCTATTGGATATTTTCAAGATATTTTCCAGTCAACTGGTATGCTATCCTCATTATCTCCTCAATGTCAAATGGCTTTTCAACTATGACGTTTGCCTTGCAGTTGTCTAACAATGCCTTTTCCTGGTTTGAACCTGTGACCAAAACTACTTTTGCATGAGGGTCAAACTCTCTAATTTTACCTAATGCGTAAAAGCCATCATGAACTGGCATTTTTGCATCTAAAAAAACAATGTCTGGGCTATGTGTTTGGTATAGTGTAATTGCTTCTTCTCCATTTGCACCAGTTCCTGTCACCTTGACTCCACGAATTTGTAACAATTCTACAAACAAGTCTAGTAACTCTTTATTATCATCAACGACTATGGCACTAATCCTAGTGCTAGACTTGTTTTCCTGGGCATGTGGCATGATTCTGGTATTTACTTCATGTTATATTAGATCGGCATTATTTTTAATGAACAAACTAGGCACAGTTTATCATAATAATTGCTACACAAATATTTTCTACAGGTTTGTTCATCCCAAAGAAGCTACTGGTTTATTGATACACTTGCAATAAATTCCGTATGCATAATACGCATTCTTTTTATCTTTTTATTGGAAATGATGAGGTATACTAGATGATACGCAAATTCAGCACCAAAAATCCTGCAAAAACAAAAATCCTGATACTTGGAGGGGGATTTGCTGGAAGCAATGTATTGCGTGAGGTACAAAAACAATTCAAGGGAAATGATGCTGAAATCACTCTGGTGAGCCAAGATAACTTTTTCCTCTTTACTCCAATGTTGCCTGAAATTTCATCTGGGATGCTTCATGCAAGTGATATCACAAATCCAATCAGATCTTTTTGCAAGACTGCAAACTTTTGTCATGCAAGGATTCTCTCAATTGATGTGGAAAACAAGAATGTCTCTGTAATTAGAATATTTGATCAAAAAGAAACCGTATTAGAGTATGATTATCTTGTTCTTGCACTTGGTAGCAAGGATAACTTTTTTGGAAATATCAACATTGAAGAATTTGCGTTTACAATTAAAACATTAGAGGACGCAATAGCCATTAGAAATCATATAGTCAGTGTCCTAGAGTGTGCAGACCAAGAAAGAGATCCAATTCTACAAGAACAACTTTTAAGATTTGTTGTAGTGGGTGGAGGGTTTGCCGGAGTAGAGATTGCAACAGAGATAAACCATTTTCTGCAAGATGCAACAAAAGACTATTACAAAAATATTGATGCTAGCAAAATCAAAACCATCATTGTATCTGCAAGGGACGGGATTTTACCAGAAGTCGGTGAAGAACTTGGCAAGTTTGCACTTGATCATGTCAAAAAATCAGGAATCGAAGTAATAACAAATACCAAGGCAGTTGATGCAGGCGAAGATCATGTACTCTTGAGTGATAATACCATAATACCATGTGCCACTTTGATCTGGGCAGGTGGTGTTACAGTTGACCCACTTGTAGCCGCTCTCAAATGTGAACATGGTCAGTCTGGTCGCTTGGTCGTAGACCAGTACATGAGACTAAAAGATTATCCAAGCATCTTTGCATTGGGAGATTGTGCTAATCTGGTTGACCTTAAAACCAATGCTGTGTATCCTACAACTGCACAAATTGCAATAAGACAAGCTAAACTAGTATCAGAGAACCTGATTGCAGATGTCAAAGGCAATCCAAATTCAATGCAGCCATTTGTATATCATAATAGAGGAGTAATGGCAACAATCGGAAAACGTACTGGTGTTGCACTTGTCAATGGAAAGAAAATACATGGATTTGTTGCATGGGTTCTATGGCGAACATTTTATTGGTCACACTTGCCAACTCGTGAAAAGAAGATTAAAGTTGGATTTGATTGGTTGCTTAGCTTGATCTTCCGCGCTGATATAATGACAGTGGGGTTCATCAAGAAAAAAACTCTGAGCAGGCTGGAAACTCCAATCTATTCTGCAATAGAGCGTGGCATTGACCAGACCCAAAGCGTATCATCATATCTTTGAGAATATCCAAATCCGATTATGTTATATGGATTTAATCATATTTCATAGAACATGAAGACACTGCTTGTAAAATACACTCCAAGGGAAGAACGATCTACTAGCAAGAAACTATTGGATGCTTTTCAAAATGAAATAAAAAATTCCGAGATTGAAGTTTTAGATCTTTGTATTGATATTCCAGACATGTTCAACGTAGAAACTATTAGCGCGTACATACACCGAGACTATCTAAAAGAGGAACTTTCTGATGTACAAATGAAATCTCTGACAAAGATGGATGCAATGACTAGGCAAATAAAATCTGCAGATATTGTTGCGGTGGCTTTTCCAATGCACAACTTTTCAATGCCTGCTGCGGTAAAAGCATGGTTTGATTCTGTCATGTTAAAGGGTCAGACATGGAATGCATCTGATGGAAAATATTTTGGTCTGATGACTGGTAAAAAAGCCCTGATACTTGTCTCATCTGGAGGATTTTACACAAAAGAGCCAATGATGAACTGGGAGCATGCATTGTCTCTTACTAAATTAGAATTCCAATTTATGGGGTTTTCTGATATACGTGGTATACTAAACGAGGGCATGAATGCAGGAGACCAAATCCAATCTGAAAATCTTGGTAAATCCATCACTGAGATCAAAAAAATCGCAAAAGAGTGGTACGGAAACTAGTCTATATCGTTTAGTCCAATCTTTGATGATATTCTTACACGATTACAGAAAATAGGGATGGAAACTGTTTTTATCCAAACCAGGGAAACTTTTCCTTGTCTTCCTGCTTTGGAAATTCCTCAATTATTGCCTGTGCAACCTCGGTGTGGTTGTATGTTACATGCCTCAAAAATTTCTTTGAGCCTTCGTCTGTGGGCATGCTTTCATTTAATTCTCGGATTATATCCTTGCACTCTCTGCATGGATTGAACTCTATGTAGAATTTCAAACTAGACTCACACTCAGGATATGTTGGGTCGTACTATTATTACTTGACTGTGGATTGTAAAACTTGGTCACACCAAGTGATCTCATCTGGTGTTTGCTTGGGCGATATTATTTATTCCCCTGGAATCAAGGATGTGTATGGCATTTCGAGTTCTAGGTATTGGTTCAAGTCTTCGTGATAATGCTTCTAGCACAACTTCATTATCCATTACACTTGATCTTGCAAAAAAATATGGAGCAGAGACTAGATTGCTAGATCTAAAGAAAAACCCATTACCAATGTTTGATCCAGTTGAAAACAAATCAAATTCTGATATCCAAAAAGCACAAGATGATGTACTTTGGTCTGATGCATTGATTCTTTCTACTCCTGACTATCACGGTTCAATGTCTGGTGCAATGAAGAATTTTCTTGATTATTTTTGGTCAGAGTTTGCAGGAAAAACTTTTGGTTACATTTGCTCGTCTCATGAGAAAGGTCTTACTGCAATGGACCAAATGAGAACTGCCGTTCGACAATGTTATGGATGGAGCATGCCGTATGGAGTATCTGTCATTGACCGTGATGATTTTACAGACGGAAAAATAAATCCAAAACTTGAATCACGATTAGACATGTTGGCAAGAGACCTAGTTGTTTATGGAAATATCTTGCGTCAACAGTTCGTAAAAGACTTGACTGATTCTGATAATACCTTTGCATCAAGATATAGAAAATAATTCTACCTTGCAGTCATATTGGTAACCCTATTTTACAATCAAAACAGGACACTTTGCATGCTGAGATACGCCGCTTGCTACACTTCCAAGTAGCAATTTCTTGAACCCTCCAAACCCACGTGAGCCCATGACTATTAGGTCTACGTTGTGAGATTCGGCATATGTGATCAATGAATCTGTAACTGATCTTACTTCTAGTATGTCAATTTTGTATTGTATTTTTAATTCCTTTAATCTTAATTCTAGATCTGATATTGATTTTGTAGCATCTTCTTTTAGTATTTTTGTAGTTTCAATATATGCTGCTCCAAAATATGGATCTGTTGGAGCCTGTACTGAAACACATGTAACAATACTGATACTTGCATTGTATTTTCCTGCAAGATCAATTGCATATTCAAATGCATGGCTTGCAGATTCTGATTTGTCATGTGGAACCAATATGTGTTTTATCACAAGCTTGCTTGACTTTGCTGTGATTTAAACAATTTTTAAAATCCTTGTTTTTTCTGTAGCAGGTAAAATTGCTAGTAAACCATGCGATCTTGTATAGTGATTCTTAAGATTTATTTAGAATATTGTTTTTCAAGTATGTTGCATGTTGTTTGGAGTCTTTGCGATACATAGTCCTAATCTGTGTCCAATGAATAATAAAGACAGCAAAAAAATATTCCTGCAAATACAGGGTAAAATCAAGGCAACACAAAAAAAATTCAACATTATCAAGGTAGTGGGGTTTTACATGTCAGTTCTTGAACATGAGTGGATAATAATTCTGGATGCGAAAAATGCACATGATATAGAACAAATGTGTATTGCAGTTGGAATCTCCACCACAAGTACCGTAAAAATTGTGCCACTCAATGACCTTGAGGTAGTAATGGCAAAACTAAAATCTACTTGATCTAAAATTTCTTGAATTCATTTATTGTATGAGCTATCTTTGTCGCAAAGGTGATCGGGCTGATCTTCTTTGTGCTTGTAATGATGATTATGTTTTTGTGATACGGGAAACTAAACATGATAAAATCATCCTTGTCTGAATGGTGGTATCTGATTGGTCCGTACAGGTCATCAAATTTTGCTCCCATTGAAATGTCAAATGTGCATTCCATGTAATGGATGTCATTCCATTTTTCTAGACTTGGTTGTAAAACTCCCCTGTGTGCCATACTGTGAAGTAGTTTTCCTTTTCCATCTAGTATTGCAACAGAGCGTATGTTTCTATCAATATCTAGTATGGATTTGCAGAATTGGTCCAATTTTACAGTCCTTGTTATGACCATGTTACGATTATGGTACAGTTCTAATAAAAAGCTGATCACCTAAATGGAAGCATGTCTGGCTGTCTATTTTTTATAAAACTTTTTTAGCGCTCTGGTTATGTTTTGCTGGAGTCTCTTGTCTCCAACATTTGATATTATGTTGTCATGGCGCAATTGTTTTCTTGGTATGGTATTTGCAATTGCTATTGCTGCAGAATATAGTATCTTGGTATCTATTTTGGATATTCTGTGATCAAGTATTGCTCGCATTAAATATGGAAAGACTAGGGCATTGTTTACTTTGTTGTTAAACTGATAACTTCCAGTAGCAACAATTCTTGCACCTGCTTTTTTTGCAATGACTGGATTAATCTCAGGCTCTGGATTTGTGAGCGCAAAAACTATGGAGTTTTTCCCCATGTTTTTTATCATGCTCTCTGTGACAAGATTGCTTATCCCAGAGACTCCTATGAACACATCTGCGTTTTTTATCACCTCATCAAGTGAGCCTTTTTCTTTTTTTGGATTGGTGTGTATGGCAATCTCTGTTTTGTATGGATTCATGTTTTTTCTTCTCCCGTTGTAAATTGCACCTGTAGAATCAACCACTATGATATTTTTACATCCTGCAAACCTGAGCAACTCTGTAATGCCAACTCCTGCAGAGCCTGCTCCTGCTACAATAACTTTGATTGATTGCAGTTGTTTTTTAACAAGTTTTAGTGCGTTTATCAGAGCTGCAAGTGCTACTACTGATGTACCGTGTCTATCATCATGAAATACTGGAATTGATATCTTTTCTTGTAATTCTTTTGATATTTCCAAAACTTTTGGTGATTCTATGTCTTCTAGATTGATTGCACCAAATACTGGCTCTATTGCAATTATTGTTTCAATTATTTTTTTCTTGTCTGTTGTTCCAAGACATATTGGAAATGCAGTGATCTCAGCATATTGTTTGTACAGTACAGCTTTTCCTTCCATCACTGGCATTGCAGCATACGGACCAATGTTTCCAAGACCCAAAATTCTTGTTCCGTCTGTAACAATTGCTACATTATTTCTTTTTGATGTTAAAACAAATTTTTCTTTTGGATGTTCAAACACTTGTTTTGATACTGCAGCAACACCTGGTGTGTATATGAGTTGAATTTCCTTGATGCTTAATTTGCGTGATTTTGGTCCCAAGAGTATTTTGCCCTTTAATTTCCTATGTAGTGCGATTGATTTTTTAGCAATATTCTGTGATGCTGTCATGGTATCACTCAAACAATCTTACTATTAAAAATTCAAAATCAACTGTGTCGTGTTTGTAAAAAGGAGATAAGGAACAAAAATTAAGAAATTTAGAAAAAGGATAAAGACCTTTTGCAGGTCCGATTATTTTATTTCTTCTTTGCTTTTGATTTTGCTTTTGCTTTTGGTTTTGCTTTGGCTTTTGCCATGAATAATTGCCTGTGCTATCCGTATTAAGCATAATGAAATGAGTGATTGATCGATAAAGAGTCAAATTTTTGACATCAAAAACAAATTTCGAGCATTTTTATTGAGTGTCGTAACATTTTACGATCAGAAGGAGGTGCGACGATGAGTTACAACGATAGAGGCAGCGGCGGTTACGGCGGACGATCAGGCGGAGGTTACGGCGGCGGCGGTCGAAGATTCGGCGGTGGCGGCGGCGGTAGAAGTTTTGATAATAGCCCAAAACCAGTAGAAACCGGAAAGGAATACGACGTTTCCATTACTGAACTCAGTAGAAAAGGCGACGGTATTGCAAGAGTAGAAGGCTTTGTGATATTTGTTAAAGACGGCAAAGCTGGCCAGAATGCAAAGGTAAGAATTACCCAAGTAGGCCAGAGATTTGCTT
>JBOGQV010000088.1:0-4255 GCA_050749145.1 Nitrosotalea sp.
AAACCTTCTATTTGACAAACTACAGAATTTACTAAATGACACCCAAGGATACTATGAATCATTTCTTGATGCAAATACTATGTATAAACAAGGAAAACTCTCAGACAAGGAATTCTTTGAAAAACTAGGAGATTATGTAGTATCCTATTCATCACTAGAGTTTTTGTCTGTTAAAGTAATCTTTGAGCTAAAAAAATCACTTGACAAAATAGCAGGTGGACGTACTTCTGGTGGTTCTACTATGGCAAGTCCAATGCCTCCAGGCATGGGGCCACAAGCATCGCAAGTGGTATCATCAACATTACCCGGACCTGGACAACCACCATCAATTATCTCAGCTGCTGCAGCTTTTTCAACGCCTGGAGAACTCCCACGACCAGATCCGTCCCTATTGCCAAAACAAAGCTCAAGTGATCCTGTCTGTAATTCTTGTGGATCAGCTCTAAAGGTCAATGCAAAATTTTGCTCCAAGTGTGGAAATAAAACATCCTAGCGAAAAAAATTCTTATACTGTTAATCTTGGTTTGCGCCACACTCTGTACAGAATTTTGCAACCACCGATAATTTTGAACCACACTCTGGACAAAACTTGGTATTTGTATCAGTAGGTGTACCAACACTACCATACAGACCACCCATAGTCTTCATTGCACCTGTAGGTACAAACGTATCGTCATCTACTAGAGGTGTTGGAGCAAAATCTCTCTCTTCCACAAAATTCATTATTCTAGGCATCTGTTGACCTGGATTTTTTGGATCAGGTACCATGTCACCTAGCCAAAATGCAAATCTAGTCAACGTAAGCTCCGGTGTAGAAAAGGTCAACGTATGACTTGACATATAATCATCAGCTGCTGTCTTACCATTGAACACTTTCATTAAATGCACTAATCAGAATAGGTGTATATTGTTTTTTATTTTTGTGGGCAACCGTTGCAGCCACTAGTGATGGTACCAGTAAAGTTAGCTCCTCTGATATTTGTGTCTCTTAGATCTGCATTTGACAAGTTGGCTCCTGATAGATTAGCACCTGAGAAAATAACCCCTTTGAGATTAGCGCTAGATAGATCAGCTTTTCTCAAATTGGCACCAAAGAGTAAGGCACCTGACAAATTTGCATCATGTAGATTAGCATTAGAAAAGTTGGCATTTTGCAAATTAGCACCAGAAAGATTTGCACCTTGTAGGTTAATACCCGACAGATTCATGCCTTGCATGTCCATTCCAGAAAGATTTGCACCTTGTAGGTCTGAAATTGGTAGCACTGTAATTGTATTTTGTGATGATTTACTAGCATAAAAATTGGGAGCGCCAAGATATGATGCAGAAATATGATGTATTCCCATGGGTAATGACGATGTACTAAAAATTGCTTGACCACCAAGTACTGTAGTTGGGTGTCCGGTGGGCATGTCATCAATATAGAATTGTACTGTCCCTCCGTCAGGTATTGGCAATGTAGTTGTAGTGAATGTTGTTGTCATTCCTGATATTGCTATTGTGCTTGATTTTATTGACGTAGTTGTTAGTATTACAGGAGGAGTAAAAGTTATTGATGGACCAAATGCTGTGGACGTAGAACTTGGTGGAACCATTGTATTGTTTGACATTGGATTTGAACATGGAATAAAAATCGCCCAACCGTGAGGTACCTCTCCTACATAACAATGGTATTTGCCGGATGGATTGTAAAGATCTGTAACATATTTCCAATTTTCATCTGCAGAAGATGGTATAAAAAATCCAGAGCCAATATTTAAAATAATAATTATCATAATTGCTACAAAAATAAGTCTGGACGATAATGATTTTCTCTTATCAAATTGCCTGACAACTAGTATGAATAAAAATATGACTGTAAATGACATGAATCTTTCCGCCATTCCGCCTCTTACTAGAATTGACAAAAATAATGTTGCAATTATACAATACAAAGTAACAATCTCAAACCTTAATCCGTTTTTCATGGAATTTAGTAAAATAAACATAATCACAACAATGGGTATGAGATACACCATCTCTCCAAAATATTGGAAAATATTGTGGTAAAAGACAGTAGTGACACTTGTGGTAAATAGCTGTATTGTTGATCTAATAATATCTGCGGTAACTTGTAATGCAGAAGATTTGAATTGTTGAGAATAATTGATGTATATTAACAATGCTTGTAATAGTAAGAAAACTGTTGGTATGACATAGCTAGATATTGTAATTATTTCTCTCTCATTTTTTCTAATCTCGCGTATTATGACATAGATTAATGCAGGAAGAAAAACAATTGAAAATGCAGAAGATAGAAATGATGCTGAACAGAAAAATGCATACAGATATTTTTTTTTCTTGGATTGTTTTTTATATTCTTCATATTTGAATAATAACAATAATACAAAAAGCATTGTAAATATATTCAAGAACCACTGGATGCTTGAAATGTTGGAATAGATTTCATTAATACCTGGAGCAGCTACTATGAATAAAGAACAAACAGCTCGAAGAAAATCGTTCTTAATTATAAACCGAAATTGTTTGGTGGCAAAAAATAATGCACAAAGTGTTGCAATAATTATGGCAGCCATGTTCATTGCTAGGTTGACATTGGAAATCCCAAACAAGTATAGTGAAGAAATTGTTACAAGTCGTGGAACAAAATGCAAATAATAATTGTAAACAACAAAAACACTTCCCCACGAATATTGAATAGCTTCCCTCACAAGAACATCTACATCTTCAACCCTGCCAGGCTGAATCAACACAAAGATTGGCTTTCTCAGAACAAAAAGTGTGATGCTTGACAGAAATATGATGGGCAAAAACCATCTTGATTCTATACTTTCAGAAAAAATAGCACGTATTTTGCTACTCAAATTAATTGAGTTCTGCCTGATCCGCCCTTAAGCCTATCGGACACCTTTCTTGAAAATTTTATAATTTTTTTTATCACATAATTTGAAATGGTATTCTGTATAGAAACCATGAATTTGTATAAAGTAGACTGAGAAGCTTCTTCAGCCCTGGAGTATCTGGAATTGAGGTTTTGCCGTAGAAAATTGACACAAAACAGGCAGTAAGATAATCGGAGTAACTGCTTTCCTTAATTTTTCTTTTTTGTAATATAGTTCTATTTCACGAATCCACTGTATTCTCTACTTTGTTCTTACTTGAATCAGTACTTCATTTTCAGTAGATAGTATACTCGAATTAAAGTTAGGACCCCCAGAGTACGATGCAGAGATCTTGTGTGTGCCAACAGATAGTGAAGATATACTAAAGATGGCCTGCCCTCCAAATATTGTAATTGATCTATTCTCTGATGTACCATCAACATAAAACTGAACTGTACCGTAATTTGGTGTAGGTGTTACTATTGCAGTAAATGTAACTGGAAACCCATACATCACGGATGAAGAACTCGATGTTACCGATATTGTTGTGGATTGTATCGGAGGGATAAATGTCAGAGATGTGCCAGTAGTTGTAGCATATTGTGAATTTGACATTATAGCGGTGGCATTGTTTGAAATTGGCTTCAAGCATGGAATCGTAATTGACCAGTATGGGAGCTCTCCAATATAACAATTGTATTTACCAGATGGGTCATAGAATTTTGCAACATATTTCCAGTTCTCATCTGCTTGAACAGGTATAAAAAATCCAGATGCCATGTTAAGTACAAGAATTAATGCTACAACTGAGAAGACAAGTTTGAAAGGCAATGATAGTTTCTTATCGAATTGTCTAATCACCAGTATGAATAAGAAAACCATTGCAAAGAAGAAATATCTTTCTTGTGCTTGTCCACAAAGACAATTCCAATCAATGAGAGAATTCTTAAGTACTGATGAGAAAAAAAGTGTAACAGTAATGCTGACCAACGTGTATATCTCAAATTTTATTCCATTTTTTATGGAATTTAATAAAACAAATGCTACAATTGCAACTGGTACAAGATACATCCACCATCCTACGTGTTGAAATATGTTAGGAGTATCATGATAAAATATTTTGGTTGCAGATATGGTAAAACTGTTGATAGTTGATACAAAAATATCGTTTGTAAAAGGTGCAAATGTTTTGTGTTCTTGCAGATAGCTAATAGAAATTGTTACTGCTTGAATAAACAGTAGGACTGTAGGTATAGCATAGTAGAATTTCGTTACTATCTCGTTTTTCTTTCTTCGAAATTCACGTATTATGACATAAATCAATACTGGAAGAAATACAACTGAAAAGGCTGATGATAAAAATGACATGGAGA
>JBOGQV010000089.1:0-6112 GCA_050749145.1 Nitrosotalea sp.
GTGGTAGGACGAGCTGTAAATCTTGATGCAATAAATGGTGATAAAAAATACCATACAAAAATCCCCATAAAACAAAAGGTTGACGAGGATTCTGTCAAGGCTACATATTCTAATGGAATCTTGGAAGTAAAGTTCAAACTCAAAGAAGAGGATCGACCGCAAGGAAGAACGGTAACGGTCGAATAATCTTATTTTTTATGGTGATAAAATTATGAGCGAAATTACATTAAAAATTGCAGAGGCAGCACAAAGACATGTTGGAAAAGGAATAGCGGTAGTAGATCCAAAAATTGTTGAAGACAATGGATGGGAAACTGGCCAAATTCTTGAGCTAATAGGAAATAGAAAAAGTCATGTTAAGCTCTGGTCAGGTTCTACTCCAGATTATGGAACTGGAATAATCAAGATAGATGGAATCACACGTCATAACATAGGGGCAGGTATAGGAGAAAAGATTACAATAAAAACCGTAGATGCAGAAGAGGCTGAACAGATAACCCTCTCGCCAATAGAAAAGCTAGGTGAAGAAGGGCTCCAAGAGTACATGCAGGCATACTACATGGGTCATGTGCTAACTGCTGGTGATACATTAATCGTAACTACACAGCTGGGTGGAAAAACACAGCTTGTTGTTAGTGGTACAAAACCGTCCTCAAAACCAGTTGTTGTATCTGAACAGACCGAATTCAAATTAGGAGCTATGACCAAAGCCATTGATAATTCCATTCCCAGGATAACCTATGATGACCTTGGTGGACTAAGAAATGAGGTTCAGAAGATACGAGAAATGGTAGAACTTCCTATGCGACATCCAGAATTATTTGAAAAACTAGGAGTAGAGGCACCAAAAGGAGTATTGCTTTACGGACCTCCGGGAACTGGAAAGACATTATTGGCAAAAGCAGTGGCAGGAGAAACCAATTCTCATTTTACTTCGATTAGTGGTCCTGAAATCATTGGAAAATTCTATGGAGAAAGTGAAGAACGATTACGGGACATATTCAAACAAGCAGAAGAAAATTCACCAAGTATAATATTCATTGATGAAATTGACTCGATCGCTCCAAAGAGGGAAGAAGTAACTGGAGAAGTAGAAAAAAGAATTGTGTCACAACTTCTAACTTTGATGGATGGTATGAAATCAAGAGGTAAGGTAATTGTAATTGCAGCAACAAATAGACCAGATTCAATAGATCCAGCATTACGAAGACCAGGAAGATTTGATCGTGAAATAGAGATTGGAATTCCAGATCAACAGGGAAGAAGAGAGATACTAAATATTCACACAAGAGGCATGCCGATTGAAGAAAAAGTAAACTTGGATCAGATTGCAAGAGTGACTCATGGATTTGTAGGAGCTGACTTGGAAGTACTTGCAAAAGAAGCTGCCATGAGATCTCTTAGAAAAATTCTACCTGATTTAGATCTAGAAGCAGAAAAAATTCCAGCAGAAATTCTTCAAAAAATTATCATTACTGATAATGATTTCAAAGATGCACTAAAAGAGGTAAGACCATCTGCACTACGAGAAGTTCTAGTTCAAGTACCAGATGTAACATGGGAGGATGTTGGAGGTCTAGAATCTCTAAAAGAGGAACTTTACGAAGCTGTAGAATGGCCACTCAAACACAAAGAAGCTTTCGAGTATACTGATGTTGCAACTCCAAAAGGAATCTTGCTTTACGGACCTCCGGGAACTGGAAAGACATTGATTGCAAAGGCAGTTGCACACACCTCTGAATCTAATTTCATTAGTATCAAAGGTCCTGAATTACTCTCAAAATGGGTAGGCGAATCTGAAAAAGGAGTTCGTGAAATATTTCGAAAGGCACGCCAGGCTGCCCCATGTATCATATTTTTGGACGAACTTGATTCATTGGCCCCGAGCCGAGGCTCAGGAGGCTCTGACTCTAATGTCACAGAAAGGGTAGTGTCTCAACTGTTAACTGAGATAGATGGGCTTGAAGAATTGCATAATGTGTTGATAATTGGCGCTACCAACAGAGTAGATCTTATCGATAGTGCATTACTACGACCAGGTCGATTTGATAGAATTATTGAGGTACCACTTCCAGATACAAAAGGACGTGAAAACATATTCAAAATACATACAAAAAAGAAACCACTAGCAGAGAATATCAATTTTGTAAAACTAGTACAATTAACTGATGGTTTTAGTGGCGCAGAAATAGAAGGCGTATGCAATCGGGCAGCCATGAGTTCCATACGACGTTACGTGGACAAAAAAGAAAAGGATGTAAAATTAATCAAGATAACTCAGGAAGATCTTGAAAAGGCAATAGAAAAAATGCAACCCGGCAGATCTAGTTCAAAACATGTAACGGCATCATAGCTTATATGATAAATTGACTGATATTCAATACGGCAAAGGAAGCAATTCTATATCAAAAGTTACCTGATGACAAGGTTAGATGTACAGCATGTGCTAGATACTGTGAAATTGGAAAAGATCAGATTGGTTTATGTGGAATTAGAGCAAATAACAAGGGCAAACTTGATCTTCTTGCATATGGTAAAGTAATTACCGGTCATGTAGATCCTATTGAGAAAAAACCAGTGACCCATTATCGACCAGGTAGTAGCATATTTTCAATTGCAACAACGGGTTGCAATTGGCTTTGCAAATATTGTCAAAACTATGACATTAGTCAACGACGCAAAATAGAAGGAACTGACATGACACCTCAAGAAGTAGTTGGTCTGGCAAAACAATCAGGCTCAGATGGGATTGCGTATACCTACAATCAGCCATCAATATTTATCGAATTTGCTCGTGATTGTGGAGTAGAAGCACGAAAAAATGGATTGTTTAACATCTTTGTTTCAAATGGTTATGACACCCCAGAAACAGTCAACATGATGAATGATTTTCTTGACTGTATCACGATAGATTTTAAGGGAAATGCAGAGCCACAATTTTCACGAAAATACATTGGAATTCCAGATCCTCAACCAATATTTGATACTCTCAAAGAAATTCATAGCAAAACCAAGATCCACGTAGAGATAACTGACTTGGTAATTCCACGAGTTGGTGATAATTTGGAATATGCCAAAAAACTATGTCAATTCATCTATGATGAGTTTGGACCTGATATGCCAATACATTTCCTTAGATTCCACCCGGATTACAAGATGATGGAATTTGAGCCAACACCGATATTCACACTTGAAAAACACTATGAAATTGCCAAACAGGTTGGACTTGATTATGCCTATTTGGGAAATGTTCCAGGACATCATCTTGAAAACACATACTGTCCACAATGCAAGAAAATTGTTGTCAAAAGATATGGTTTTGATATTCAGGGCTGGCATCTTGATGATAATAACAATTGTAATTTTTGTGGTACTAAAATAGCAATAGAAGGTAAACTTTCTAAAAACTATAAACAAAATAGATTTCAATTTGTAATTTAAAGAGACTTTCAAGATCACAAAACTATTTTTGAATTCTAATCAAAGGTTAAATATCGTATAACTCGAATTAGAACATGCCAACTACTTACATCCTGATTAACTCCGATTTAGGTTCCGATGTTGAGATAATTCAAAAGATAAAACAGATACTTGATGGTGAAAGTAGCATCAAGTACGAGGTTCAAGGTGTGTATGGCGTTTACGATATAATAGTCAAGATCACTGCTGATTCCATGGATCTTCTAAGGAGTATAATCACAAATAAGATTAGAAAAATAGACAAGGTTTACTCTACTTTGACTATGATGGTCATTGAAGAGCAAGAAAAATTCTAGCCTCTTTTTATTGCATCAATTATTGCATGAATTTCTGACTCTGTATTGAAAAAATGTGGAGAAACTCTTACAATCTTTTTAGAAAAAATATCTCTTACTGCAAGTATTATGTTCTCTTTTTCAAGTCTGGCAACCAAAGTCTTTGAATCCTGGCCTTGAATTGAAAAAGAAACTATGCTTGTACGTTGTTTTTCCTCTTCTGGTCCATACAAAATTGCCCCATTAATTTTTGAAATCTCTTGACGTAACAGATTTGCAAGCTTGATGTTTCTCTCTCTTATAGATGGGATTCCTATCTTTTTCAGATAAATTATCGATGCTTCAAGGCCTGCAGCACCTGACCAGTTGCGAAAACCTGCCTGAAACCTAGCTGGAATTTCTTTGTGAACTATCTTGTCTTCATGAAATATCGCAGACTCTCCACCCACTTGAATCGGTTCAATAAGATCACTTGAATCTCTTCTGCAAAAGAAGATACCCATACCCATTGGACCACATAACCACTTTGAACCGTTAAAAGACATGAAATTACAATTAATTTTGTTTACATCAACATCTTCAATGCAACCAACAGTTTGTGCAGCATCTACAAAATATGGTATATTTTTCTCTGAAAGTATCTTGCCAATCTTTTCAACTGGAATTATTGCACCTGTGTTAAAGAGTGCATGACTGAGTGCAACTAGCCCTGTTTTTTCATCAATTGCATTGACAAAAGATTCCGGTTCAAAATAGCCTGTTTCGTTTATTTCTAAACTTCTCAATTCTACTCTCTGACCAACTCGTACCCATGGATAATGATTGGCTGGATGTTCATGTGTTGATCCACGTATTACGATATTGGAATTTGGATTCAACTTTAATCCATTTGCTACAAAGTTTATTCCATCAGTTACGCTCTGGGTGAGCACTATCTCTTCTGGACTACATTTGATTAATCCGGAAATCTCTTTTCGCAAGTTATCAAGCCTTTCTCTTACATAGCTATCCGAAGCTTCAGAGTCAGGACCAAATTCATTATACTTTACAAGAAAATCACTCATTGTTGTTATGCTTGATCTTGGCATTCTCGAAGTAGAGGCGTTGTTTAGATAGATTCTCTCTTTGTATGGAAAATCTTGGGAATAATCCAAATTCATTATTATATTACAATCTGATAGTCTTTGTATTGTTTAAAAATCCTAGTGATGGTTCTCAATCCCAGTTAAATTTACAAACAATGCTGGAACAAGATCTTATTAATTCTGTATTCTACTCTGATCCATTTTTGAAGGCAGGGTTTATCTCAAAACTAATCCAGGATACAGGTCTTGAAGTTCTATATCTGGATCTTGACTTGTTATATAGCGGATATGTAGTTTCAGGAATAATTCCTACTGAAAAAAATCTAACTCTATTTCAACCCACTACTGAAACTTTGTATAAAATGATCAAAGAAATTCTAGTCAAGGCAAGCCTATCTCAAACTATAATTGTTGTAGATTCACTTAATGGTCTCTTCAATATATTAAATCGAAAAAAGAACATTGGCAAGACGGTAATGTCTATCATAATGTTGCTTGCAAGTATGACAAAGATGACTAAATCATATCTAGTTGTCACAAGTATGGTTCGATACAAAAAAGAGGAAGGCTGGATCCTATCTCCTACGGGAAAACGCCTGATTGAAACAAAAAATAGCAAGAAAATTCTTCTTGAATCTGGGAAGGAAGGTATTGTCTTGAGCATACCTAGTGATTCATGCAAACTTGTTATTCCTGTAAATTTGATTCCACTAGTCTAGTCTTTTTATTATGTGATAGCCAAACTGGGTTTTTACAATTTCAGAAACCTGTCCTTTCTGTAATGCAAAAGCTACTTTTTCAAATTCTGATACCATAGCTCCTCTTGAAAAAAATCCTAGGTCACCACCCCTCTTTTTTGAAACATCTAATGAGTATTCTTTGGCAAGATTTGCAAAGCTTTCACCTTTTGAAATTCTTGCCTTAAGATCTTGTGCAACACTTAGCTTTTCAACTAAAATATGTGCACAATGAATTTTGCTTCCCATGATTCTTTGATCTAAGATAAATTATAAAAAAACGTCGGTTTAAACAATTGTCATTCTAAAGATTTGGAATAAGCTGATCTGAAAATTAACGGTGTTATAAAATTCCCAAACGCCGTTATAACATGCCATTTTTCAGCAAGTTATATTAAGATCTTTTCTAGAAGTACTCACATGCCAGTTGGAATTATTCCAGATATAGGCGAACAAATGTGCATAGGATGTGCACTCTGCGTAGAGATTTGTACATCACTAGGCCCAGACGTATTAAGAGTAAAACCAGTAGAAG
>JBOGQV010000090.1:0-15303 GCA_050749145.1 Nitrosotalea sp.
CTATGACACAGTACACAACCTAAAGTATGGAGACGCAGAGATGGTCTCAGACGATGAGATAATCCTAGGCAAGTTCGAAGTAATTCTTGGAAGACTAGATAGACAGATACAGATGGCAGAAAACGTCATGCAGATGGTTGCAACAGGAGTCAATGTAGTCCAAGCAGAGGTCACAAACAAGGTTACAATATTTATCATCTGGTGGACAGTGGCTGGAACTGCAGCACTGGTACCAAATACGCTTGCAACAGTATTTGGATTATATCCAAATCATGAGCAATTATTCGGACCAATATCATATGGATTGATAATGTCTGCAGTGCTTTCTACTGCATTTGCATACTATTATGTCAGGAAATTCTTTGGAAAATCTTTAGGAATAGAAAAACTCAAGCGGTTCCGCAAAAAATCAACCTAGTTTTACATCTTTTGGAGAGTGTTTTCTCCAATATGCTAGTTTTTAGGCAATATGTAATTTAACAGACAGTTATTTACAAAATTCACATATTTGGGCAGAAATTCGCTAGAACCTGTTACAAATCAGGAAAATTGCGATCAACGGCACAAAGTAAAAGATTCATAAATCGAGTTTACCAATGTCGAAGAATTATAGCTTATGAAAGAATTTGGCACCCTCGAATATGTTTTGGATACATACTCAAAGAACTGGACTTGGAAACTGACAGGCCCCAGAGCAGTAAGCATGGTAGCACGTGTCATACCCCATGCATGGTATGGCAATGGTCCAGAAGAAGCCATAGTCCCAGATACTGTACAAAATGTAGAGAAGATAAAATGGATAATGGACAGATACCCGCTTGAAATAAGATCAAAATCAATATGGCATAGAAAAGTCCGCAAGGTCATCGTTCCGCAAAAAAAATGGACACGTATTGAAAAGCTTCGCAAGGCAACACCCGGACCACAATTTCGCGGCAACCTCCTTGACTTTCAAAGAGAGGGTTTGGATTTTCTTTTAAAATCATATGGTAATGCACTACTCGCAGACGAAATGGGCTTAGGCAAGTGTCTAAAGGGCAACACATTGATCAACACAACAAGTGGAAGCATTACAATCAAAGAAATTTGGAAACAGGCAGTAATTACCGAACAAGATGAAAACGAAGAATGGGCCAAACTGAAAACGCCCATAAACATACAAACTTTTGATGGAAAGAACATAATAGCCAAGCAAGTAAGTCGGATATTCAGGCAAAAAATTGACGAGCCCATAACAAAGATAATTCTCAAGGACGGTTCAGAAATAGAGTGTACCAAGCGTCACAGGTTTTTGACTCCAGACGGATGGAAAAGAGCTGGCGAATTAAGTATCAATGATAAAGTTGCAGTACCAGCAAAGACAATCCACGATGGAAAAAGTCCAATATCAAAAGACATTGCAGAATTAATGGCATGGCAGATTGCAGAGGGTTACGAATACATTGAAGATGACAAATATCCACACGGTAGATTTTACAATTCAGATTCAAACATACTTGATAGAGTGCAGAAATTAGCAAAACAACAAGGAATAGATCTTCCCAAAGCAAGAAAAGAAAAGACAAGTCATGTCATTGCCACAACTCAATTCTACAAACTATTTTCAAAATACGGATACGAGTGGGGAAATAGATCAAAAGACAAGAAAGTTCCTAGAGCAATAATAGAAGCACCTCTGGAGGTACAGAAGGCATTCGTACAAGCCATATTTGATTCAGAAGGTCACGTCAGCAAAACGCATTGCGAGATAACCATTGCAAGTAAATCCATTGCATTTACACTGAGTGAAATTTTCCGCCACTTTGGGATATGGCTTCGTATCAGAGTAGCCAAAAAATATGCAACAAATGGCACCCAGATACGAAGAACATACTATACGTGTACTTTTGGAGGTAACTCGATAGAAAGATTTGTCACACAATTCCAACTATTGTCATCCCACAAACAGATTGCACTAGAAAAACTGGCAAGAAAAAAACACAATACAAACATTGAAGGTGTGCCTTCACAAAAAATTGTCCAAAAGATTGCCGAGTCTGGAATATCGTTGCGTTCTCTTAACTTGTACACACCATACAAATACACCCAAGGTATGAGCAAACAACTTGCATTGCATGTGTCTGACAAGTTAGAGGTATCACATTATGATTTAGCACAGCAATTACGAAAAATATCTGTAGAATCCATCAATTGGTGTCAAATCAAATCAGTGGAAGAAAAACTATTTCGTGGCCATGTTTACGATTTATCAGTATCTGAAACACACAACTATATCGCAAATGGAATCATAACACACAACACAGTCCAGACACTTGCATACATGGCAACAGAAAAACAGACATTTCCAGTATTGATAGTTGCTCCGCTTGTAACACTTAACAACTGGCAGAGAGAAACTCAAAAATTCCTCAAAAAACGTAGCCGTAATGGAAAAATTTCAGAAAATGAATATCCATCATCTGTTTTGATAAGAACAGGTAAGGCCCAAGAGATTGGAAAGTATGATGTCTACATCATAAACTATGATTTACTACACAAGAGAATAGATGATCTTTCAAAACTGAATATCAAAACAATTGTCTGCGATGAGGTGCAACACCTTCGCTCAAAGACAACCAAAAAGTATACAGCTGTAAAAAAACTTGCAGCACTTGATTCTGTAAAATACAGAGTCGGTCTATCCGGAACTCCAATTTACAACAGAGGTTCTGAAATATGGCCAATTGTAGATATTCTAAGACCTGGACTCCTTGGAACCTTTGATGAATTTTGTGAGTATTTCTGCTATGTAAATGAAAAAGGTAAAGCAATCGTTCTTGAAAACAAGCGTGCAAGCTTGGGAGAGGAGTTGCGCAAACATGTGATGTTGAGACGAAAAAAATCAGATGTATTAAAAGAACTAAAAGATAAAGTCCGATACAAAGAGCTCATTGATTCAGACATTAACTATTACCAGGCAGAACTTGGCAAAATTTGGGAAAGACTGGAGGCAGAACAAAAGAACGCAACAAGTGCATTTGACAAGTTCTCATCATACAAGAGGGCAATACAAAGTGAGAGGCAGGCAGCAGGTGTTGCAAAAGTTCCACATGTCATAGAGTTTGTCAAAAACATAATGGAGATTGAAGAAAGTGTTGTAGTATTTTGTCACCACAAGGCAATCCATGAATTGCTACACCGAAGTCTTTCAGAATATACACCTGCATCCATAATTGGAGGTCAGAGTGATAAAGAAAGACACGAAGGCATAGACAGATTCCAAAACGGTGAAACTAAATTAATAATTGCAGGCCTCAGGGCTGGAAACGTTGGCATAAACTTGAGTAGGGCGAGATATGTCATATTTGCAGAACTTGACTGGAGTCCTGCAATACACAGACAAGCTGAAGATAGACTGCACAGAATAGGACAGAAAAATACAGTCTTTGCATATTACTTGATGGGTAAAGGCACACTTGATGATCACGTAGCAAATGTTTTGGTAGACAAGAGTTATGAAATTGATGCAATCATGGATGAAAAAGCAGAAACATTTGAGAACAAAGAAAAAGCAGAACTCATTTTAGCACAGATTCACGACAAGCTAACACATAGCATGGCTAGATAGAATTATAGTTCTTGCACTTTATACTGGTCAAAGAAATCCTGACCCTCACCAAGTTTTTGTATCAAAAAAGACTCTAGTTTTTTTATTATCTCGGCTCTTTCCATCTTTCCTTCTATAGTGTTATAATGAGTGGCATTTGACTCTCTGAACTTTTTGTAGTTCATTGCCTTCATGATATCAAATACAACGTGGTGTAACAAGTAGTTTTGCGTTATTATACAACAAGAGAATGTATGCCTAGAATCCAGATGCAATTACAAGCGTAGTTGTAGTATGGACATGTTGGATCTTACGAATATTGTTTTCAATTATTTCCTTCAAAGATTCCACTGTATTGGATTCAATTATGGCCAATATGTCATAGGGTCCAGTTGTTCTGACGCATTCCTTTACACCAGATATTTCCCGTATTTCATCAATTATTCTGCCTTCAGAAC
The DNA here is from genome assembly GCA_050749145.1 of Nitrosotalea sp. GTDB lineage: Archaea > Thermoproteota > Nitrososphaeria > Nitrososphaerales > Nitrosopumilaceae > Nitrosotalea. Next base: position 4,045 of record JBOGQV010000090.1, read on the forward strand.
CTGATTCACAATTTATCATGACACAGGTGGTCTCTGTATTTTTGCGTAGTTGTGATGTTTGGAGCATTATATACAGTGATGTAATTTTTGCATATTATACATACTCAACAAGGTAGCTGATTTATCATAAAGACAGCTTATCGATCAGAAACGGTACAGAGTATAATGAGTCTGAAAATATCAGAGCGTGGAATATTTTTAACAACATGTGTATAAAATTCAGTCCCAAGAATCAAATTGAAAAATAAAACCGATCAAAAAAATGTCAAATCAAACACTAAGTGAACTTGTAAAGACAGCAGACAAGATAACAATCGACGAGATCAAGGGCAAGAAGGTTACGCTCAAGATAAGCTGGTTTGATCTAAAAGGAGTAAGAAAATCAAAAAAGTTTCTTCTCAGTGAAAAAGACAAGATAGAATTCTAAGATCGTAACATCTTACCGTCATATTGCAAACCCCCAAAACTCTCTTTTTCTATTTTTTGAGTACATTATGAAATAATATGCCAGTAATACTAATCCAAGTATTGGTTTAACAGGAACAGGTTTGTACAATACTTGTGCCAGAAAATATGCCCAATAGTAATCCAGTATGACTTTTGTCCTCTACGAAAAAAATTCAAGCCTATACAGAAAGATGTTTGTTTTGTATTCTTTTGATTACGAGTCAATAGACGATGAAGATGAGGGTGAAGATTGATGGAACAAACCACACATACACACCAACTAAATAGCAGGGCATCTCAACACAAAAAATTGGATACCATACCTTCAAGAGACAAAATCAAGATAGGATCTAGTGTATCCATAGTGCAAAAACAAGACCAGGGTACAGGCAAATTAACAAATGGCACAGTAAAGCGGATTCTCACTTCAAGCAACGTTCACCCACACGGAATCAAGGTAGAATTACACGATGGTAAGATAGGCAGAGTACAAAAAATGGCTTGATCTTTTATTGTCTTTTTCTTTTTGGTAGAAATAAAATTACCGTTCCCAGAACAATTAGGATACCAACTAGTACAGTATACATCAATGCCAATGGGAGTGATTTGATATAATCGGCATGCACGTTTGGGATTAGAAAGTTAGCACCTGTAGATAATACCCATATTAGAAAAAAACAGCCAACTAATACAGTCAGATCAATAATCAAGATCTTTTGAAAAGGTTTCATAAAATTATACACAAGTCATGGTTGTTAAACAATTACTATCATGGAACATCTACATGATATGTACGTGTTTGAAATGTATCAGACAAGATGATCCAAAATGTATACATTGTTCTATAATATTATTTTGTAGAATTCATGTCACGACATAAATGCAAATAAGTTTAATGCACTAGAAAAGTGTCATACCATATTGAATACAAAACTCCAAGTAAATAACAAATATCACATTATTATCATATCCATACTGGTAGTTTCTGCATTCTCCCATCTTTGGAATGTAGCAAGTTTTCCTGATGTCTTCTTTGATGAAGGAGTGTACATGCGCAGAGCAATGCATGTGTTAAATGGCCTGGGCCCCCAAGAAGTACCATTTTACGATCACCCATTGTTTGGACAGATATTTCTTGCAGGTGTGCTTGGTTCCATTGGATATCCACAGTCTCTCCACTCCTCAGGTGATGTCAATTCTATTTCCATGCTATATCTAGTGCCCAGAATTATCATGGGGCTGCTTGCAGTAGCAGACACTTTTCTAATATACAAAATAGCAGGCAAACGTTATGGCCAAAAAGTAGCACTGATTTCGGCAGCATTATTTGCAGTGATGCCAATATCGTGGATCTTCAGGAGGATATTGCTTGATTCCATCTTGCTACCTTTTCTTTTGTTGTCAATATGGGCCGCACTTTGCTCTAAAGATTCAAGGCATTCAAGCCTGTTAGTTTTGTTGTCTGGCATATCATTGGGACTAGCAATATTTACAAAGATACCGGCATTTACCATGATGCCCCTTGTTGGCAGCATTATTTTTTTTACCAACAACCGACGCTTCAAGATGCTTGTACTGTGGCTAATACCTGTGATTTTGATTCCCCTTCTGTGGCCACTCCAAAGCATCGAAGCAGGACAATTCAGCTATTGGGTACATGACGTATTTTATTTCCAGACGCATAGAACTGGCGGTGCAGATCTAATTACAATTTCCAAATCATTTGCACAAATAGATCCCGTGTTGTTTTGGTTTGCAATAGCAGGAATTGGATTTGCCGCCATCAGAAGAGATTATCTGATACTAGGTTGGTTTGCTCCGTTTGTAGTTTTCTTATACATGATAGCCTACAACCAGTACTTTTACTGGATTCCAGTCATACCTGTGATGTGTATTGCATCAGGAGTGTTGATTGTAAAACTATATGAAAAAATACCCAAGAGAAAGATTTCTCAAGTTGGTTTGGCAGTTTTTGTTTTAACAGTATGTATCTTTGGAATGGTAAACCTGGTACAAGTCACTAGTACAAACATGACAAGTGCAGAATATGCTGCAACATCTTTTGTGGTAAACCAACCAATTGACAGTGATACCAGCATTCTTGCAAGCCCCACATATACTTGGATATTCAGTGACGTGTTTCACACAAAAAATGTGCCTCTTGACTATTCACAGATACTCACAGTGCCTGTAAACACAACAAAAGTCCTACTTGTGGCAGACTCTCACTATCTCGTAGACTTTAACAGAGGCAAACAGATTGGCGAGATGTACAATTCCACACATCTAGTGGCCACATTTGATGGAGATATCTCAAAGTATAACACGTCTCATTATCCATATCAAATTCTAGATTCCACTGGAGAAGGCAATCACATTGAAGTTAGAATGAAAAATTGATCGCCATATCATAGTATTTTATTTACAACATCTTTTGGCAAAACATGTTTTTGAAAAATTATTTGTAGAAGTTTAGGTGCTAACTATGTCAGATCAAGTCAGACATAATCCCTATGAGAAAACTCAAAAACAACTATACCATCATGCAATGAATCATTTGTTACAATTATCTTCAACGAGTCCAAGATAGATTTTACATATTGCTGTACGAAAGTTGTCCATTTAGGACTAGTTCCAGTACAAAAGACTAGTCTGTAATTATTTCCAGTTATTTTATAGGAGAATTCAAACCAGTTGCAGTATTTTGATAATGTTGTGAGGTAATTGTGGATTACATGATCAATGTCATATTGTACTCCCATTATATCAAAAAGTTTCTTTACAACATTTGGTGCGCTTTTTACAATTTCGTTTACATCTGGCGCCTCTATTTTTGTAATAATATTAAAGAACAAATCGTACGGGACTACCATATTTGGAATTACGTTGACGGTTTCATCATATGTGATGTTTTTGTTCAAAATATTAGTAATCATGGCATTTAGTGTTAGGTCTTTCTTGTCTGCACTTTGTTTGAGTATTTCAAGAAGATCACTTTGCAGTCTCAAAGTGAGCCTGTTGGTTGACACTCGCTTCAAGACTTCTATGTCACATCCAACTCCACAAAAGGATTTGCGCTGGATCAAAAAAGACAACAGAACTACAAATAGTAGCAATATCCTCTAATTGCAAGTGCCCATCATTCCCACCCTCTCTAGAACTTCCAATTTTAAAGAGGCTCGGTGTCAACTGGCGTCTATCTGCGTCAAATGAAACCAATTTTCCCCTAAAAAATAAAAATAAAATGATAAAATTTCCCATTTGGAGTGTCAGCTAGTTTTTGTGTATTAAAAATTGCGTAGGAATAAGATGAACGAGTCACATGTATGCAAGATATTTTTTGTAAAATGCAATCAGGTTGTAAACTTGAAGATTACAACATTTTCATGAACCAACTTGGAGTTGATCTTAATTTTTAGCGACTCCAAGATATTTGTCACGTACAACATGAGAAAATCAATCCATTTTTCACCTAATTGCGTCTCAAAAACTAGCCTGTGGTTTTCACCATTGCCAGTGTTGTTAAAACTATACCAACCACAGTACTTTCCCATTATGATAAAATGCTTGTCCATGACTTCTTTTAGTGTGTAATCTATACCCTGGATTGCAAAGATTTTTTTTATTATATCCGGGCCTTCCTTTGCAATCTCTGCCAAATCGTTGGCATCTAATTTGTCAATTATTCGTGAAAATAAAACATCAGATACTGTTACTGCAGGCAATGTGTTTACCTGCATGTCATATGATACGTTTTTGAAAAGAATCTTTGTAATCAATGCATTTAACGGAAGATCTCTCTTGTCTGCTTCTTTTTTTAGTATATTTGTGATTGAATTAGGTATCCTTAGCGTCATGCGTTGTGTTCCCGATACACTATCAAACTCTTTCATATTCCTAATCCTACTCATCAGCCAAAGATTTTCTATTTAAATTCGTGTCATGGTACAATGAGCTAAATCCTCTCGCTACAATAATTGACATATTTAATTTCATCAGATTACGGTAATGGGACCAATTGTTCTATGATAACATGATAGTAAAAGTTGTTTAGTTTGAACTCCATTGTGGACGTATAAGTTGTAAAATTTACTCCAAAATTTGTATCATTAGTTTCTAGTTCAGGCAATTGCGTTGCCTTGTCTCCTGCCAATTGTAATATGGAATCAGCATCACTCTGACTGATACTAGTTGAAAAAGTATGAATGCCGTGAAGAGGGGGAGGTACAAACTTGCTAAACGCTTGGTCAATTGCATTTTTGAGTACAGGAATTTTATCCAGTGTAGAATTATCAAGAATTATCGTACCGCCATCTATCTCTGCAAGCTGCTCTGGCGTGTGAATTTTGACATCTCCAGGAGTTGTCTCAGCAGTTGCGCTCAGTTGGATTACTGCAGTTGAAGTAGGCTTGGAGACCTCTAGAAACAATACTGTTCCGGCTAATGCAACACCAATCACAAATAAAATAATCAAAGTTTTCACGATGTATGTAAACAGATTTAGAATTTAACTGATATTCATCAAGATATAAGACAATTCAGATAACCTGAAATGTTTTAAAAATTTTTAGACTAGTTTAGCAGTTTGTCCTTGTATTCAAGTATGGCTTTTTTAATTTCAGAATAGCTTCCTGACAAGTTTCCAGTTTTTTCAAAGTCTGTCAAGGTGGACTCTAATTTTTGCACAAAGTCCAGTGCATCGTCATTATTCTTTTTTAATTTCTTTTTGAGTCCAATGATTTGCCCTTGGTCCATGGTTTTCATATAAAGCAGAATCTAGTATAAACATTGTTTTTGGCGTTACAAATATGATGAACAAATTACACGTATACAATTTATTGTATTATCGTTTGTGGCGGTTTGATGCATCATATTGCTTTGCGCGGGTTTCGTTATAGTTTATTTGTATCATAACATGTCGGAGTTTTTTTCGTTTGGCCTCATCAGGAAAGTGAATTAGCATAAACTCGTCGAGTTCTTCAATTCCTCGCTCGTCAAGTATTTCAAGTGCAATCATTCCTGCCTCACGTGAATTATCCATTCCACACTTGCTACACAACACACCTCGTACAATCTTACCCCTGCAATTAGCGCTGGCACAGTGCATCATGAAATAAAATTAGCATACGATCTATAAAAACAGCCCGAACACAATCCAAAGGTCAGCATTAGATAAATTCTCAAAAACTGGATCAAATCCAGTATCAAAAGCATTAATTTCACACAGAATACCAAACAAAGAAAATGAACGAACAAGAATGCCTAGAATGCATGTCAAAAAATACCGGGGAATACATGGACCCAGTTGAAAAAAGTGATGGAATGCACTATTACTTTTTATGTGAAGATTGCAAGTACGAGTGGGAAATCATAAGAAAATAAGCTTGTGATACATTCTGGGGTTAACGTTTAACAGAAATTGCTAAATTACAAGCCTGATTTGAGATAACAATGAGCTTTGATGGAATAGACATTCAGATAGAACGATACGTAAAGAAAATTAATGAAAAAAATGAATTACTAAAGGATCCAAATTTGACCCAAGAGGCAAGAAAGAGGATAGAATCAGAAATCAAAAGTGCAACACTTGAGCGAAACAAGTGGAAGATGCGAAAAAACAATCTATTTACTACAAGACACAAGAAATAGAGAAAACAATTCTTACTATGGGTCTAGTGTGATTTTATTGATTTTGTGACAGGCCTCATGCCACTGTGGATATCATTTTTGCAGTTGTCACATAGAAATTTATCAATAGATCCTTTTCCATAATGGCCGCACCTGCAACTTGTACAAGAGCACAAGACTCTATCATATTCTGTCATGATTATACAAAATAATACAATCAATATTAATATCTGCTTTCAGTCGGTCTGAGGTCTTCTGCTAGTACCTGAACTGACTTGAACATGGATTTGACTGCAATGTTTACCTCTCGCAGGTCTTGGCCGGTATTGCCAATCAAGTCCATCATGCCTTTGGCAGATCTTGCAAATTCCTTTGCTTCATGTATGACACCTGTATCTTCCATCAGTTTGATTGTACTGTGCATCTTTTCAGAGGCATCGCTTATGTTTTGAGTAATCAAGCGAAAGTTTTCTATGTTTTTTACCATCTCTGGTGTTTTGAGTGCCTCGATGATATCTTGAACTACTTCACCCATGTCCATGATTTTTCCAAGGGATTCCTGTACTCCAGGCGCCCTAATCTGGCGCATTATCTCTACTGCACAAGATACAGTTTCTTTTATCTCTTGGATCTTGCCTGTCTTTTCTACTGCCATACTATGGACCTCCCAGTATTAGCGTGCAGAGCAAGACTTTGCCCATTGCCAACAGGTGCTCTTTTCCGTCCACCCATTGCATTATCTGGACTGCACAGTCAAGGCATTTTGTGATTGTTGCCGAGTCTGTCATGAGAGTTTTGCTCCCTGTGTTTTTGTGACTGTCTTTGTTTTTGTCATGATGGTATAGTGTCAGAAAAATTATTTATCAATTCAATACAATTTTGCAACAAAAATGTTGGATTGTGCCTAGACAGGAATAGTTCCAGATGTGATTTTAGGTATGATTAATTAAAACGCACAAAAAACCACAAATCATGGGTGACGGAATAGGCGGACCGGTAATTGCATGTCTGTCAGGAAATACTTTTGACATGTCAGTTACACACTTTCGCAAAGATAACAAGGAAGAATATGGCAATGTAGAAAGAATTGTCATTGCAAAGGTAGACAACCCAGACGATCCACAATATGAAGAAAAAACTATTGCAGATCTGGAACGCGCACTAAAGGGCAAGTTTGTTACGTGCAATGTACAATATCGTGATTCAAAAACCGACTGGTTGATTTGCAACGTATTTGTACAAAAACCTCCAGAGTAAATGACGATATAATTTTCATCTTCTTTCTGCTAGGCTTTTGATTCTTGTAGATTCCAACAGTTTTTGCATAGATATCCTTTGAGATTCCATTCTTTTTTTGCTCGACGTGGCATAAAACCAAGTTTTGTGTTACATACGATACAATTTTTTTTCAGTTCATTATCGGACTTTTGCCACTCGTTAAAACATGGCTCACACAACCACCCTTTGAGATCCCACTCTTTTTTTGGTTTCCAGAGGTATAACCCTCCAGGCTCTGCACCACATGCAACACAGACATCATCAGTTTTTTTCTTTGAAATTGGTTTTTTCATATAATCTACAAAGCATTTTGCACACAGTTGACCTTTGATGTTCCATTCTTTCTTTGGCTTGCTGGTGTTAGGGGTACGCTTGTTGCATACAGAACAGTATTCCTCTTTTTTGCCTCCAAATAATCCCATTATACCTAAACATGAAACTCGCATTAGAAAAGGATTTGACCACAGTACGTCCAATCAGTCAAAGGATTGCCATACTAACATCATCCCGTTGGAGTTCTGATGGTCTATTGTATGACATTTCAGATGAGATAAATTGTTTACTAATATGATAAGATCTTTTTCCAGTAGAAATTGCTAAATCTGGCAGTCAAATCAAAGTAGTATAAATTGAAAATCAGTCCAATGTTTGTTGCATCCTTGGTTACGTTTGGTATTTCTGCAGCATCGTTTGTTTTGATGCGTACTTATCAATCTACCATTGCAGGGTGGTCTGCAGTAGGCTTTGGCTTTGTTGCCATAATTACAATGATAATTCCGGGATTGCAGAAACTACGAGCTGGAAAGGTTACAAAATCCAAAGTCTAGGTATCGTCTTTTTTTGGAGCAGGCTTTCTGCGGAAATATACAGTAAACCCTCCTCCAACTATAACCAGTACAATCAGTATGATTGCAAATTGTGTTTGATCCACATAATCCCACATTACAGGATCGTTTCCAGGATTGACTTGTGCTTGAACATGGTGTATAGTTATGAAAAATAATACCAGAATAGCAAATAATCCTGCATGAATCTTCATTAAAATTATTAATTTAGAATTGACTATAAAGAATTATGGATTATTATCTTGCCATGCTTTCTTTAGAGATTTTCTCAGGTAAGATTTCAAAACCATCCATGGCATTTAACGTGCATCACCTTAAGATTTTCAGGATTAATGTTTGATGAGTTTCCATCCATGTGATGAATATCATATGCATCATCATCGGTTATGAGCCGTTTACAACGATAACACATGAAATTCTGGCTTCGCGCGACTTGTATTTTTGTAGGACGTCTAAGTCTTTTTCGTGTTTTATTATTTCCAGAAAAGTTAGACAACTATACAGTTATGATATTTTTGCAATATAGGTCTAGTTATTGCTCAAGTCTCATTTTTGAATGATTGTACATACTCTAAATCAAACCCTAGACAATTTCCGGCAAATTCTTTTATTGTTATAATTTTGCAGATTTTCCACTGCAATTCTGAATGCTCTGTGAATTCCTGCCTACAAATAGGACATTTAGTTTTTTCAAGCATGAGCATTCTATAGATAATAGATTATTAAAAATCATCTTCACGTCAGATGAATAACATAGATCAGCCGAATGCGTTATAGTACAGATAACATTTGACATACGTATGAAGTCAAACAGTAATCCAGTGCCATGGAATAAGAAACATTTTGCTATTGTTACACTTGTCGCAGTTGTATCGGTTATCAGCATATTTGTTGCAAATAATGTAATATTCAAGACTCATTCTTCAGCCATCTTTTGGATAATACCATTTCTGATATGGATGGTCTTTAACTCAAAAAGAGGAATGTTTGGAAAAAAATACTATGGCCCCATACCATGGTCAATCGCAGTAGCAGCTAGTGCACTAGCAATAATACTAGTTAGTAGCACGAAATGATATGATGATTTTTACTAAAGCTATGCAACATTGAATTACAAACTGAATAATTAGAGTGCAATTACTTACATTTTGATCTTAATTTTGTATATTCTAAAATTTTACTAGACATGACATGATTTAACTAGGAACTAGCATAACAGAGATCATGGAGAAGAAAGCATCTGGGATAGAAAGGTTTCTTGCGCCTTCCATAAATAAGATAGAGGAAGAAGTAAAGTCAATTCATGCGGAGATTAATACAGTAAAGACAAGAATAGATGAGACTGACAATAGGCTAACAAAGTTAGAAGAAGCGCATAAACGTTTTACAATCAAGATGGACAAGACAGACGATGGAATGACAACTGAATCCAAAGTCTTGTTTGACAGTGTAAATGAGATGGGAAAACAGAATAGAGATGAGATTGATGTTCTAAAACGTGCCATTGATGTTGCTCAAAGAAGACTAATTACACTAGAGGCCAAAATGAAAGATCTAGGCCAGTGACTTGATGTAGCAAAGGTTAAGATCAATCAAGGCCATACTATAATGTGGACAGTAAAAAAGAATTCAAGTGTAAGGAATGCGGTATGATATTTAATGATCGTGAACATTTTGAGAGGCACGTACAAGTACACAAGACAAAACATAGTGGATTTGTACAAAAATGGTATTGGGATAACTGAAGACACTTGAAATGGCACAAAATGACGCTTATATGATAACAGCAAATAGAATAATTTAATGAAAATTCCATTCGGGCTTGTAATTTTAGTTGGAGGACTCTTACTTGGAGTATACATAATGGCAGTTTATCTTATGCCAGATGTGATCTGCAAAATGGTTCCTCCCAGCCCCGTTGAAACACACATGGGACAATACAATTCGCAGGTATTAAGCGACATTTGTGCTGGAATAGCTGGGCGACTCTAACTCAAATCTTAGTTAGTTATAGTATCTAGCAAGGCATAACGTATGTCAAACCATTCCCTCAAAACCATGTTTATTAGAGTTGGACACGTATAGTATACTCCGGAAATGTCTTTTTGCACAACGTGTGGCAAATACAAGTATGAGGATGTTGATAATTTTTGTGCCCACTGTGGTTCGCCTGTTGAAAAATTAAACATTGGCTAGTTTACCCAGGAACAGATTGAAGCCATGAACGACCCTATTGTAATGTCAGAATTATGGAATACCGAATCTGGTAGATGGATGTTAAAGGAAGTAGCTAAAGAAGGATTAATAAAAAATCGCAGAATCTCAGAATTAATCCTAGAATAATTATTATAATTTTTACGAGTTACTCCCGACAATGTTATGTCAGACGTTATGATTTGTTGGAGAATCTTTAAGATCAAATCCAGTATTTTCACAAGTGTACCACAAGTATTAAATAAAAAAAATGTGAAGTATTTAACATGGTATCAAAACAACTCATACTTATCATGGGCGGTTGTTTTGGGGGCGCATTTGTTGTAATGGCGGCAATGTCATTAGCAGGAGGAGGGGCACCACCTGGCAGTTATACAGGAATCAGCGATGCTTCTCATAAAGTTACAGACCCTGCACATTGCAATTCGTTTCAAACAGGCTGTAAGAATAACATAGATGCCCCACCTCCTTCAGATTTGACCAGCGGGGCATATCTGAGCGGCAACTATCAACAACCCTAGTTGAATTATTATTTTTTTTATATTTCTTGACATCATTATTTGATGAAATAAGAAAACAACCCATAGTTTTATTTTAATTATTCTTGGATTTTTTTCCAGCATACTTGTTCCTGTATGAATACATTTCAAATCAATGTAATTCTTAGGGAATGGTAAAAATATCATTTGACATAGGTTTGAATCATTTCTCTTTTTTCATATTATCATGATACATCTCATGCATGATAAATGACGTTAAATCAAAGAATTCTTTTTGACAGATTGGACACTTGTTAGTCGTTCTGCGTCATCTAGTTATACGGTATGCATATTGTACATTATAGGCA
>JBOGQV010000091.1:0-8580 GCA_050749145.1 Nitrosotalea sp.
GGAATGATCTCAGAGGCAACTGCAATACATGAATCATATCCAGAATATCTTGCACGAGAACTACGACAAAAGATCCTTGAGACAGATGATAATCCATTTGATTCTGAATATTTCACAAACATTGAACATTCCGATGCAAGAGAAGAGCCATTGCGAGAAGGTCCATCAATTATCATGGCAACATCTGGTATGCTAGAGGGCGGACCAGTGCTTGAATACTTTAAAAATATTGCACCAGTCCAGAAAAACAAGATCTTGTTTGTATCGTATCAGGTAAATGGTACACTTGGTAGGAGAGTTCTTGATGGTTCAAGACAAGTCTCTGTTGTTGGCAAGGACGGAAAGATCGAAGTTATCAACATCAACTGCTCAACTGAAAAACTTGATGGGTTCAGTGGTCACAGCGATTACAACCAACTGATGTCATATATTCATAGACTGAGACCAAAACTAAGACGAGTAATTGTAAATCACGGAGAGCGACGCAAATGTGAAAACTTGGCAAGCTCGGTACACAGGATGTTTAGAATTGCAACAACCTGTCCTCAAGTACAAGAAGGAATTCGATTACTTTAGATCGTACTCGGCTCTCCAGATCTTTACACCAGATGGAGTCACAATGATTCTTTCTTCACCGAGTCTTGCAATATCAGCATCTGCATTTTTTGCAATGTTGTAAATTTCTTCAACTGCCTTTCTGAGCTCATCCACATTTTTTTGTGCAAGTGGGGTTACCCTAAGAACTAGAATCATTCCCTTTTTGATATCCTCCTTTACACTATGTACGTCGCTATAGTCCCTCAAAGTTATTGCCTTGAGGTAAGTGGGAGCCTTTTGTTGCTGCATACTCTGTAAGCGATCAACTCCCTCAAAAAGTCTTTGCAGTCAAATGCAATTCACAGATTAGGTTGTATGACTAAATCCTATACTGGAGGTATTCTGATTCTGCAATAGAACCAGTGGTAATCTCTGACTTTGTATCGTTCTTTTCTGTCAGGACTATAGCTTGCTTGTCTTTTGGTGCATCAGAATATCGTAATGCGATAGCTGCAGCTAATTTCAGGTTTTTCTCAGAATCTTCTCCGCGCAATAATGAAATTGGACCGACATGATCTTTTGTATCAAACAAAACATCGCCAGGTAATGCAAGTGCCTTTAGCATTTCATTTTCATCTTTGTGTCTTCCAACAATGAATTTTGTTTTCTCGTCAAATCTGAAATGTCTTCCAATTTTTAGAAGATCAATATCATTTGTGTTTGGTGTCTCGGTGTGAGAGAAAAGATCTTTTGCTCGAATGGAAAATGCAGGATCAGTAAGCAAACAACCACCGCCGGCATTTGGTGGGTTGTCAAAACCAAACTCTTGTGCCATCTTTAGCTGTTCTTTTCTGGAACGTCCCCGAATCATTCCAAGATTTTCTCTTTTGATAATTCCATCCATTTCTGGTTTTGTTGGTGGTAATAATGCAGCAGAAAGTGGTCTTACGATAATTCCTTCTAGTCCAGATTCTTTTTCTATTGTTTTTAGTGCTGGAGCAAACTGACTCATTGGTCTTTGGCCAAGAACCTCGCCTGATATGATAAATTCTGCACCAATGTCATCCATCACTTTTTTTCCAGCTTTGAACATCATTGCTCTACAGTCAATACAGGGATTCATTCCTGAACCAAAACCATGCTTTGGATGTTTTAACATCTCGATATAATCATCACCAAGGTAAACTGTTTTCAAATCAACTCCTAGCGAGTCTGCAGTCTCTCTTATTTCAAATCCACAACCTCTACCACAATCAAAATCGCAAAACGGAGTCTTGATTGCAACAGCAGTTACATCAAACCCTTGGTTTTGCATCATCTTTACAGCTAGTCTGCTATCAAGACCACCTGACAATAATGCTACAACTTTCTTTTTCTCTTCCACAAAACCAGAGGGTCATTTTCCAATATCTAAACCTTCCAGCAAATATAAAATAGCAAAGGGTTAGAATTGTTGTATTGAATCAACGCAGAAAGAATCTTCTAAAATATTGTAATGATACAGGATGTGATGCACTTGTTGCCTTTGAGCCTGAAAACCTATTTTACATGACTGGATTTTGGGGTGAGGCAATTACAATATTAGATAAAAATGGCTGCACAATTGTCTCTCCAGAACTTGAGATGAGTCGTGCAAAAGACGAATCTACTGGTTGTGATGTGGTCAAGTCTGAGCGTGGCAAGGGTTCTCTTGCTACTGTTGTAAAGATGTTGAAGGGAAAAAAAGTGTGCACAGACAGTGATAGTTACAATATTGTATCAAGCCTGAATAGGTCTCTTCCAGAAGTCAAGTCTTCTACTGATCCGTTTTATCGTGCTAGGGAAGTAAAAGATGCCCAAGAAATTGTTACACTAAGAAAAGCGTCTTCGATACTAGATGAAATGTATGAAATGTGTGTAGATGAAATGATGATAGGTCAAACTGAATCTCAGCTTCAAACTATTTTGATGCAGTATGCAATGGAGCGAGGCATGTTTGCAACTGGATACAAGTCTACACTAAATCCATTGATAATTGCAGGTGGTCCAAATGGTTCACTTCCACATGCACAGGTAACTGACAGAAAATTCAAAAATGGAGACATGGTTGTAGTTGATCTTACTTTACGATACAATGGATATGTTTCTGATGCAACCAGGACATTTGGTCTTGGTTCAGTATCAGCAGAAGCAAAAAAAGTCTATGAAATTGTGAGACAATCACAAGAAGCTGGACTCAAAGCTGTCAAGCCAAATGTATCTTGCAAATCTGTAGATGATGCTTGCAGAAAAATAATTGAAAAGAAACAATATGGAAAATATTTCATCCATTCAACAGGTCATGGAATTGGACTTGAAGTTCATGAATTGCCAAACCTTGGTCCATCAAGTAAGGCAATCTTATCCAAAAATATGGCAGTAACAGTGGAACCTGGAATATACATTCCAAAAAAGTTTGGTGTAAGAATTGAAGACTCTGTAATTGTTGGAAACAAAGTTGAAGTCATGCACAAGTTTACAAAAGAACTTGTTATAGTATAACTAGGCCAATGTTCAAACAGTACCTCGCGTATATGTAACATCATGGCAGTACATGTTATTTACAGAACAATTGTTAGGGCAATAAAGTCAGCCAAGTTAATGGAACCTTTCTCTCTAAATGATCTCATCAAAGCATGTCCATATTTGGATAAATACACCTGTATGGTGTTTTTGTCAAAGCATAAACAAGTCAATCCAAGTGAAACCTCGGAATTATTTGAAATGGACTTGGAAGGAAAGTACAAACTGGTACGGCCTTTCAAGTATGATCTCTAGTGTGAAATTTGTCTCTCTATCTCATTTCTGATAAATTTTACAATTTTTGATTTATTTTTCCATCCTGACTCAATAGAGGTTTTTGAATTAACAACTATGACGTTATTGTAATTAGGATTTTGCTTGTATCGTTTTGTGCCAATGTCGTTTGCAATGACAAGATCACAGCCTGTTTGCATGATCTTCTCTCTTGCTTTTACTATCAACTCTTTTTTGGATACATTAGCTTCTGCCTTGAACCCAACAAGAAATGTATCTCTCTGGAGTTTTTTTACATCATTAATCATTTTGGGTACTCTTTTGAGCTTTAATGAAATTCTAAGAAGGTCACTGTCAAGTTTAGTCCTACTTGGTTTTTCTGGAGTATAGTCAGATGCAGCTGCTGCAAGGATTACAATGTCAAACTTTTGTTTCATCTCTTTTCGTAATGCATCACTCATCTCTTCACTAGTCTCCACTGATATCACCTTGGAGCCTTTTGGTGGAACCTCTGTCCCGGGACCATAAATCAAGGTAACTTTGGCACCAGCTGAGACAAACTCTGATGTCAACAAAACACCAGTCTTGCCTGTGCTTTGATTTGTAATCACTCTGACAGGGTCGATGTATTCTATTGTAGGACCTGCAGTAATGAGAACTTTTTTGCCCTTAAGAGAAGATGAAGCACCAAACTTTCTCAATGTATGATCAAGTATCTCTTCAGGTTCTGCGGCCTTTGCTTTTCCCTCAACAAAGCTTGGAGAAATAAAATCAACCTTATTTTTCAAAAATTCAATATTTTTTACAACTGCAGGATTTTCATACATTGCCTGGTGCATTGCAAGAGCAATCACAATGGGAATCTTGGAGCCAAGTCCAACGCTTAGTACAGTAGAAATTGGCGTATCATCAATTCCATTTGCCAGCTTGCCAAGTGTATTTGCAGTGCATGGATACACCACAATACAATCTGATTGTTTATAGTCTGCAACCTTGATGTGCTCAAGATCACCAGTTAGTTTTGTAATAACTTGATTTCCTGTTGCCCACTTGAAGTAGCTTGGCTGGATTAAATCGGTTGCAGCCTTGCTTGCAACACAGGTAACATCTCCACCATGTCGCATGAACAGCCTTGCAAGCTCAATTGCCTTGTATGCAGCAACACTTCCTGATATGCATAAAATAATTTTCTTTCCTGAAAGCTCAGTACCATCAGAGCCAACTATATCTAAAGAAGGATGTTTTTCAACCAATTTCTTTTCTCAACTTTTCAAGTTCTGTTTTGTCAATTGAAAAAGAATGTTCTGCATCAGGAAACTTGCCTGATGTTATATCATTTTTGTAAGACTCGATAGCATGTACAATATCAGAAGACAATTCAAGGTATCTTTTTGCAAACTTGGGTTTTATTTTTTCATACAATCCCAACATATCATGGACCACAAGTACCTGTCCATCGCAGTCAGGACCAGAGCCAATACCAATTGTTGGCACACTAATAGAGTGTGAAATAATTTTAGAGACCTCACTTGTCACCATCTCAAGTGTTATGCAAAACACGCCTGCATTCTCAAGGGCCTTGGCAGAATCAATTAATTTCATGGCCGCATCTTTTGTCTTTGCTTGGACCTTGTAGCCTTCTTGTAGTGTAGTAGTCTGGGGTTGGAATCCAATATGTCCCATTACAGGTATTCCAATTTCTACGATAGCATGTATAGTATCTTTTATCTCAACTCCGCCCTCCAATTTTACAGCATCAGCGCCTGCCTTGATCAACTTCCCAGCATTTTCAATTGCTTGTGATTTGCTAGATTGGTATGACATGAATGGCATGTCTGCAACAACTAATGCATTTTGTCGCCCTCTTGCAACTGCCTCTGTAAAAAGACACATCTGGTCCATTGTAACTGGTATAGTACTATCGTATCCCAGCATAACCATTCCAGCACTGTCTCCTACTAACATAATGTCAACTCCGGCCTTGTCGCAAAGCTGTGATGTGGTATAATCATATGCTGTGATTACAGTAATTTTTTTAGAATTTTTCATTGATAAAATATCTCTGACAGATCTAGACATTTGCCATCCTCCTCAAATTTTTCCTTATGATTAGAGTAGATTTTTTCAGGTTCTTTTTGTTGTCAAACTTTGACTTTTTTTCTAGATCTTTTTTTGATAATTTTTTACAAACATCAATCAGTATCTTCATTCCACGAGTCACGTTATCTACAATTGTGATATCTGCAGTCTGTGCAGTGCGTGACATGGGATTCAAGTCAAACGTAATGACATCTTTTCCAAATTTCTTGAGCGCAATCGTTCTATCTCCATCTTCAAGTGGCACCAGTACAACGTCTGCAGAAAATATTCCACGCTTGTCTACAACTCTTCTTGCGCTGTCAAGTTTGGGAATTCGCTTTGTATACTTGGATTCAATTCCCAATACTTCTTTTGCACCATTTTTCTTTAGGATTTGAGCAATGGCTTTTTTTCGTTTCTCGCTTGCATAAAACAAGTTTACCTCAATTTTTGCGCCAGCAATTTTTGACAACTCTACAATCTCTTTTGCACAAAGGGCAGCAAAGTTACCGTTTACCGATATGACAGGTGATTTAGCCGCAAGAAGAGTCTTTGCAGCAGCCTTTATTGCCTTTTGAGAGGTCTTGGTGGTCTTTTCCCCTATGAGATAGTCAAACATCTCGCCTCTTCCATGGGCCAAAAGTCCTTCTTCTACTACCAGACCCTCCCTGAATCCGTGTACAAGTTTTTCACGGATGTAAAGAGAGGTAGCTCTTGGATGTGTTTTTGGGATCAACACTAGGAGACCCTAGCTCCACTCTTGTCTATCTCAGTCTTAATTATCATTCCATCATATTTTTTTAAAATTTGTATTACTTCTGATTCCTTTGTCTTTGGAACAAGTGTAAATACAGTCTCTCCAAACATTGCAACACCTGACTTGAATCCATTCTGGGATAGGTCGTCAATTACCTGCTGCATCTGTTTTGTAATAACATGAACATATTTTGCAAATTCAAGTGACATGTCCAAAAATTCCATCTGGTCCCTTGACTTTAGTAATTTTGTAACCATCTTTCCACCAAGACCATTTATCTTTGAGAGTTCAGTCTTGATGAATTGTTTTGTTGATATTGGAGAAAAGCAAATTACAATTGCGGTGTAATCCGTGTGGATCTTTTGTAGACTACCAATTCCTGGAGCACCATGTTTTGTCCTTATCTCAAATCCGCCATGATATGATGATAATACTGTCCCAAGCCCCGTCTTGCAGTGGATCTCTGCATTGTGTGCAATCTGTCCTATTTTGGTACGGGATAGATTTGTTCCAAGTGCCTTGTTTAATGCAAATGCTAAACTTAACGCAACAGCTCCACTGGAACCTAGACCATAACCAACTGGTATTGTAGTATCATGTTCAATATCTAGAAAATAATTTTCCTTGACTATTTTAAAAAACTCCTTTACTACAAATTCTGAAACTTGGGTGTTATCGGACTTGAAACCAGTGACTGTAATCTTGAATCCAGACTTGTCAGAGCTTGTCACCTTGACCTTTGTTGTCACTCCTTCCTTGATGCAAAATCCCGCACCAATTGACCCCTTTTGCTCTGGCTCTTTTGGCTCTACTTCTGCTTTGAAAAACCCAGTAATGTGGCCTGGCGCAAAGGCTACTGCCTGCATAACTAGCTTAAATTTATGAGAAAATATAAAAATGATCATTAAATTATATAAATTAGTATAAATTGACTAAATTCATTCGACGCCTACAAAGGATAGGAAGCAGTATCCTAGTTTCCCTGCCAATAGAATGGGTCCAGGCAAACAAGCTTGAAAAAAGTGACGAAGTCGAAATTGAAACAGGCTCTAACAGTGTTTCCATTACTCCAACTGGAGGAAGCAAGCCACCAAATGAAGTTGTTATACCATACCCCGTATCAAAACAAGAAAACATCAGCGCCTATGTCACAGGTGCATACCTGCTTGGGTATGATATCATAAAGATCAAGGGAAAGTCGACCATATCAGTAGAGGACAGGGAAAAGATTCGTGGTCTGATGCGAAGGCTTGTTGGTATGGAAATTGTTGAAGAGGATGCATCAAATGTTAATGTCCAGTTTTTGCTTGATGCAACTACACTGAGTCCTGATAAGATACTAAAAAGAATGAGCTCAATTGTTCTTGGAATGTTTCGTGATACAATATCATGTCTTACATCAGATGATAGATCAGTACTGCAAACAATGCCAAGCAGAGATGATGAAATTGACAGACAGTATTTCTTGCTGGTACGATTAATCAGAAGCGCAATGGTTGACAAGAAACTTGCAACTGCGCTAAACTTGGGAAACATTGACATTTTAGATTATAGGGTTGCAGCAAACTTGCTAGAAACCGCAGGGGATACAATAATAGATCTTGCACATTCAATTTCAGAATTGCCCATATCAAAATCTGATACAAAAAAACTATACGATACAGCACAAGAGATAGAAAATGTACATGAAAAATCAATTACCTCATTTATTGAAAACAATAGAAAACTTGCAATTGAGGCAATTACACTTCACAGAAACTATCAAAAAAAGATCTCAAGTGTAGGCTCATCACTTGATCCAAAAAAACAAGGATCAATTCAGCTGCTAAATCTAGTATTTACATTTGAAAAACTATCAAGATGTTGGGCAGATGTTGCTGACTTGGTAAAACCAGTCTACACGTGATATTTTTTGTTGACAGCATAAGTCAAGACAGCACAAATTGTTTTAGAATCTGTAATCTTTCCTGATGTTATCATCCTGAGAACTTTTTTGAAATCAATTTTTACAACAGACATGATTTCATCTTGGTCAAGCTGCAAGTCTCCTGCTTTTTTTATTCTAGATGCAACATAGCAATGGATGATTTCAGTATTGTATCCTATAGAAGGATAGTATTTGATGAGCGGTGCCATCTTTTTTGCAGTGTATCCAGTCTCTTCACGCAGTTCCCTGTGGGCACACTTTAACGGCTTTTCTCCCCTTTCTAGCGTTCCAGCAGGGATTTCAAGCACATATCCATGCGGAAACCTATGTTGTCTTACAAGCAATATTTTTCCATCTTCTATTGCAAGTATGGCAGCAGCACCTGGATGCTCTATTACTTCACGTGTAACTTTTCGCTTGTTGATAGATAAAGTGTAAAGACTAAGTGAGAGAACTCTGCCCTTGAAGACATTTTTTCTCATTTGAAAAAATTATACCTCAATTA
>JBOGQV010000092.1:0-4402 GCA_050749145.1 Nitrosotalea sp.
GTTTTTCTCCAACACCTGGCAAGCTACACAGGATAGACAACTGTTGTTGGTGTAGGTCACCTGATTTTCTAATTTTTTTAAGAAACGGTCCTTTCATCGTACCTTGCCTTGCACACATGGAAATCAATAGTTTGGCAGTATGTGATGCGTTAGGGGTTGGAATTACAGGTATTTTAAAATCAAGTACTACAGAGGATATGGCACCATAGAATACTAGAGGATTTTCCGTAATTTTGTCTATCTCGTCAACATTTCCTTCAATTATGATAGTTGGGTGCTCAAAGTGTTCCTTGAGCCTGCTGCACTGATCAAATAGCCTACCATCAAAGACTGATGAGATAAAATCGCTTACACTTTTTCTTTCAATTATGGTCTCTGGTGCAACAATATAATCGCCAACCGGTAGATTCATCATTTCAACTTTGACTCCAACTTTTTTTAGCAGGTCAGGGATTCCGCTTTTTTTCTCCCTTTCGTCAATTACCATTCGGAGATCTTCAATTTTCATTAAACCATCTAATTTCTGTAAATATTTTATTTAGGAGTATCTGTCTTTGGTTGTCCCGGTTGACCTGCAGGGCCTTTTAGCATTTCACGAATTTTTGCTTCTGCTTCCTTGAGGTTTTCTTTAATTCTTGCTTCTTGTTTTGTCAGTACAGTAATTCTTGTATTTGCAAGTTCTTTTTTCTCTTGTAATTCAGAAACCAATACAGTCTTTGTAGATTTTACAAGAATTGATCCTGCTGTTTTGTAAACAGTATCATCATCATTTGCCTTTAGCAAAATCTCAAGTGCTCTTTCAGTTTCCAAGTGTTCTGATTCAAGATGTTGTTTTTGCATCATGATTGACTGGAGGTTTTGTTGTAATTGCTGCAGTCTTCCCACTTGTTCTTGTAACCATGGAGGAATTTGTTGTTCGCCTGCAGACATGAATGTCTGACCTGCTGTTTTGTTTATATCTTTACCGATTCGATGGAATCATTACTTGCCTGGACAAGTCTCAATGTAGAATTCAGGTTAGCACGCAGGTGTGCAACTTCTTGTGCATCAATTAGAATTGTAATTTTTTTATCATCAAGTGAAAATTTTGTCTTGGTAGGATTTTCGTCATAGAATCGATTATCAGTTTCAATGGAATCAAAAACAGATTTTGTTCTCTTACCTGCAGAAATTTCTATCTTGGCACTATAGTTTGACATCGTATGCCAAGCCTGCCACTTTGAAATTGCATTTTTTGCAAGCCCAAATTCCGACTGCTTCTCTTCCGAATCTCTCAGAACCACATTCTGGGCATTTTCTTTGTGCCTTTAGTTGTCTGTGTACAGAAGTGTATTTTTTTCTTGGTTTGAGACCATATTTCTGTCCCAGTCCTTTGAGTGAAGCGCTTTTTCCTTTTGCCATACTTACATCAACTGCTCAAATTGCTTCCTTATTTTTCTTCCTACAGTAAGTGCTGTTTCAGCACACTGGATAAGTTGTTCAGCAGTAAATCCATCGCTTCCACCTTTTTGTACAGCACAAATGTTACCTTCAGAATTTGTTGTAATTGTAATTCTTGCATCCATGCATGATTCCTCATCTTTTGTTGGATCAACGATGACATAGTCACCAATTCTTGCCATAGTAACAGACACGGGCAATGTCTTGATCGGAGGCTTGGATGTTACTCCTTCTACAAGAGTAGGTACATCATCTTTTACTTCCCATTTTGGAACAGTACAAGAAAGAATTCCAGCTACTGATGCATAAGAGCATGCATCAAAGAGATTTCCGCCAGAGTCAATCACGCTGCTATCAATGAACATTCCAATGACAGATTTATTTTCAATTAATACAAGTTGGTGCAAGTCAATCATTTCAGTCTCACGTATTCCTCTATCAACAACTCTTGCAAGTTCGATTACTTCCTCATTTGGTGGACCAGGCTCGGCATTTGGATCTGCCAATGGTAAAATCTCTGCAGTACAGATTAGAATTCCCTTGTCTCCAAGATCTGGAAATGGTTTGTCAAGTTGTATTTTTACACCAGTTATGATTTCAGTATTTCCAAGTTTTACTCTAGCAGAACCGTTTGCTTTTGGAATAACTCCTGTTTCAATGACAAGTGGTCTTTGTTCATCAAGGGAACGACCATCAATTCTTTTTCCTGTCTTTAGTAGATCTAGAATTTTCTCTCGTTTTAGTTGATCTAGTATTTGAGAATTCAATTTATTGCTCACCGTTTTGGAAGTATTTTTCCATTAATGCTTTTCTCTGGATTTCATAGACTCGTTTGCAACCCACTAGAGCGGTTTGCATACATGTTTTGAATTCCTCTGGTTTTAACATTCCATCAAGCTGCAATAGTGTAACTTTTCCAAGATTTGGCATCAACGCCACTGGCATGTCTGCTTGTCCTTCTTGGTCTTCCTCGTTATTTACATCTAGAACAATTCTATCTGCGACTTTGCCTGCTGCACAAGCAGAAACCAAGTCACGCATTGGTATACCTGCATCTGCAAGAGCAACTGCTGCCGCGTCAAGTGCTGCACATCTAGAGCCACCATCTGCTTGGAGTACTTCAATGAATACATCGATTACAGTTCGTGGATAGTCTTTTAGTATAACAGCTGGTTGTAATGCTTCTTTGATAACTTTGGAAATCTCAATTTCTCTTCGTGATGGAGCAGGATTCTTTCTTTCAGTTACAGAGAAAGGAGACATGTGATATCTGCAACGAAGAATTCCAGAATCTGGATTTGCCATGTGTTTTGGGTGAACATCTCTAGGACCAAATACTCCTGCTAAAATTTTGTTCTTCCCAAATTCAATATATGCAGATCCATCTGCATTTTTTAGTACTCCAACTTTAATGGAGATGTTTCTAAGTTCGTCAAGTCTCCTTCCATCACATCTAATTCCATCTTCAGTCATTAATTGTGTCATTGTTTTCACCATCTACAACCCCGAGCATAGATTTGACTCTTTCAGTCAAGTTTGGCGTATGCGCCAGGGCATCGATCATTCTCACTGCTTCTACTGCCTTTAATAATCCCTCGGAATCTTCGCAGGATATTACTATCCATCCGTTCTGACCTATTGTAATAATTGCTTTAGTAGCCATTTCTATTGTTTGAATCATAGAACCACGTTTGCCTATCAATCTAGGTACTTTACTTGGAGAGATCTCAATTAATTCACCTGAATCAATTTTTCCAAGGTCTCTATCCTGTACAGTTAGGAGAGGATCTCTGGATCGATCAAAATTTGCAATTCGTACTGCAACCAAATCACCAATATCCAATCTCTGTCTGAGCTCATCTTTAGTGGGAGAATAATCTCTTCCAAACACATCTTGTGCAGGCAAGAATCCAACAAAGCAAGAGTTGATGTCAAATTCCCAGGAGAGTGGAGATGTTCCAATTACTTTACCAATGACCAAGTCATTTGCTTTTGGCATATATCCACCAGTTAGCGGAATTACTTTAACTGAATTTTCAAAAATTTCTGAAATACCAACACATGTAGAAATCATTCTATCTCCATCTTGGAACACATTTTGTTCAGGTCTTAATGGTCCAGTTGCAATTACGTCTCCAGGAATAACGTATCTGCGTTTTACGTCCATCATTTTGCAACCTCAATAGAAGCAGTACCTTTTGTTACAGAGCCTAATCTATCCATTACATTTGCCCTTGCCGCCGCCGGTATATCTAGTATTACTTTGAGTCCACCATTTGATTGCCATTCTTCTTTTTGTAAAGTGCCAAATGACTTTAACACAGAATAAGATTGGGCCGCAAATTGTGCCGGCACTAGAATTTCAAGAAGCATGTTTTCAGACTTTAATGGAATTATCGAACGGAGTTGTTCAATTATTTCTTTTATCTGCTCATCTATATTTCTAAAAGGATCAACTGATGCTCTAGCATCATCCATTGCTTGTTCTATACGAAGTGGTGGATGTGGAAGGTGTGATCTTGGATCAACATAAGTTTTAGATATAAAGTCCACAATCTGCTTGCGTTTCTCAGATACCATTTTTCTTCGCTGATCTGTGGTAAGATTCAGTTCTCCTTTCTGGAGCATTATTGTAGCAACTGCAGTTGCATCATCTGTTTTGAATGCCTTCATCAGTTTTTCAGTAGATGCCCTAGTTCCTTTATTGGAATCAGAGTAAATCTCCTCTGAAATCAAGACACCTGTAATGTCCTTGCGCTTGCCTAGCTTGAACTCCAAGGCAGGGTCAGGCTTTACCAATATCTCAAATTTTTCGCCTTCTACTGAAAATCTCACAATTGTTACTTTAGTATCCATAATTGAGGTACTCATGCTCGGTATTTATCTATAAAGAAAAACTCGCTAGATTTTTATTTGGAATTTCAGTCCTTTTTCGTAAGATTTGACTTCTTTAGAGATTGTT
>JBOGQV010000093.1:0-3059 GCA_050749145.1 Nitrosotalea sp.
ACACCTGAAAAACCTGCTTCTTTGATTGCTTCTCTAAGATAATCTTTCAAGAGCATCAATTTGTAACTATCATTGATTACATTTTTCACTGATGACATGTCTATAGTTCCTGAGCTACCAGCTCAACATGAGTAAGAATATCTACTTTTGGAGATGCTCGACCCATTGCACGAGGAGTGAATCGTTCAAGTTTTCGTCCCTTGTGGACAGTGGCATTAATTATTTTCAATCGGTCAAGATCCATTCCACGATATTCTGCATTTGATTCCAAGTTATCAAGTAATCTGATGAATTCGCCTGCTGCTTTTTCTGGATATCTTCCTGACATTACACCAGTGTCAGACTTGTGACCTACTTCATTGTTATATCTCTTAAATGGTACAGCACGCTCTAGATTGATAACAGCCTGCAGGTAACTTCGTGCAGATTCAATAGTCATTCCCTTAATCTTGTGTGCAATTTCTCTTGCATGCTTGTGTGAGATTGTTTTTTCTCTTAGAGCAGCTCTGACGTGTCTTGTTTTATCATAATTTTGGAAAGCGTAGCTAAAATGCATAGATATCACTTTAATGGTACGTACAAGCTAGACCTAGATGCTCCTACACCAGGTGCACCGTGAATAACTCTCTTGTTGGTTCGCACAAATTCTCCTAGATAGTGTCCAACCATTTCCTGTCGGACTATAACTGGTAAGAATTCTTTTCCTGAATAAACGTGAATTGTAAGTCCTACAAAGTAAGGCAAAATTATGACATCTCTTAGATGAGTCTTGATTTGTCCGGTTGTTTTTCCTGCCTTGGCAGATTTGACTTCTTCTAAAAGTTTTCTTTTACCGTCTGTAATTCCTCTTGTAAGTGATCGTCGTGCTCTGGATGGCAAGAGTTCAAAGAGTTTTTCCAATGAAAGACCTTGCATTTCTTCTAGTGCTAGTCCTCTATACTTGTACTCTTTAACCATTTATGCTCACCATTACTTTAGTTGATTCAAGTTTGACCATATTATAGCATTCCTATCTTTGTAGCCAAGTCTCTTGCCTTTTCAACTGTCTGGAATTTTACAAACGCTTTCTTTCCGTACACTGTTCTGCATACGTTAAGTCCAATTGGATCTTCTTTGTAGAGAAGTTTTATTGCTTCCATAATCTTTGGCTTGGTTGCTTCTTCTCTTACCAAAAAACAGATTCTACTTTGATTTTCAACTAGTGCAAATGTCTTTTCAGTAATGTACGGCTTTAGTATGATATGACTTGCTTCTTCAATATTCATTTTGTAGTCACCATGATTTCAAGGTGTGGAGATTTTATTTTTGAAATCTCTTCGATTGCACCTTTTGTAAATACTGTTAATCGTATAGGCATTGCACCTGGAGCCAAGTCAAGAACGCTGAGGTTTTTTGCATCAACTACATCTACTCCTAAAAGTGAATGTGCGGCCTTGGAAAGATTTTTGGAATCTTTTACTACAAGCAAGATACTTTTTCCAACCTTTGTCATTCTGCCTCTAAGGAGAGGTTTACCAGAGCGACCCTTTAGTCTGCTTCGTAGTCTTTCGATATCCTGTGATAAATTCAATGAGTCAAAAACTTTAGCCAATTCTTTTGATTTGTGTATTGATTCAATCTGATCTGATACTACAACTGGAAATGATGTAATCTTGTCTACTTTGTGGCCTCGAAGTTTTACCAATGTAGACGATGTTGTTGCTGCCAATGCAGAACATAAAGCAAGACGATTTTCTTTCTTGTTTAGCATTTTGTGTATGACTCGCTCAGATGTTGGAGGATGTGCTTGTCTTCCTTTACGTGTCATTGCAACTCCACCGGCTTGACCTTGTCTTCCACCTCCACCGCCTGCCATTCTTGCAACTCTTGCTTGGTGATGACCTGTTGGAGGGCTGTTTGATTCTGCAACTACATCCATACCTGCGTTTGGATATCTACCCTGTCTTTGGAAAGCATGAGATTCCAAGTGGATGTATGCCTTGTGGATTAATTCATTTCTAACAGGAGTTGAAAATACTAGAGGCAATTCAATATCGCCATCGCTTGTACCCGTTGTTGTAAAGACTGGAACTTTCATTTGTTAATCATTACCTCTAATATTTTTGGTTGTGTGACCTTTGACAATTTTGGTCTAACAGGGGCACGAAGTTTTACTAGTCTTCGATAAGTTCCTGGAATTGAACCGCGTATTACAATGTAATCTCCTTGAACTACACCAAAGTGTTTGTAACCACCTGCTGGATTAATTTGTAATTCTTCATTTGCAGTATTGCTTACTATCATTATTCTGCTGTTGTATTGTGTTCTTTGATGGAATCCTCTTTGTCCTGCTCTTGGAACAGAGTACATGATTGTTGCAGGACTGATTGGACCTAGTGTACCAAGAGCTCTGACACTTTTTCTTGACTTGTGTTGTTTCTTCTTGACACCCCATCTTGTGATTGGGCCTTCGATACCTTTTCCTTTTGTAATTGCTGCAACATCAACTTCAACACCTTTTTGGAATACTTGATCAATTTTTACTTCTTTTCCCATAAGATCTTTTAAGAACGCAAATTGTTTTGGAATGTCTCCGCCTTTTACTGCAACTTCAAAGACATAGGGTTTCTTTTGTTCAAGCCCTGCTTTACGTGGAAGAATTGCCGCAATTGCAAAAAGTTCATCAATGTAAGAAAGAGATTTTTCTGCTTTTTCAATTGCTTTTTCATCTAATTTGGTTTTGAAAAGTCTTGAAAGTTCTTTTGGTAAATCTTTAGCATAAACATCAAAAGTTGAATCAATTCCATATCTATCCCTAGAGTAACCCCTGATTCCAATTATTGACATTGGTGGAGTAACTACAACTGTGCCAAGTCCGACAAGCTGTTTTCCAAAGTTTGGAGTCTTTTCACGATCGTCAATACTTGCGATTCTCATGCATGCAGCTTTGAAACCGGCATAACCGAGAAGTTTTGGTTGGTCTGTTTTTACATCAGGCCATGTTCGTATTCTGGCTTCCATGCTCTTCGCTCTACCCCTTGGCAAATATGCAAGGCTTCCCCTCCTAGGTTGACTATGCT
>JBOGQV010000094.1:0-2012 GCA_050749145.1 Nitrosotalea sp.
GAATTACAAGTAACAACACCAAATGGAGTTAGCGATGAATACTTCGCTACATTCTGCTAGGTGATATCAAGTGGGATTAAGCATCGCAATTTCTGGAGGAATTGTTACGTTTACTATAGTATATGCAATGATGTCATTTCCGGCAATACTTGATGACACCACAAAGGTCAGTACATCTTCAGCACAGATGTCAAGCACACTAAATTCAATTCTGCATACAAACATCAGTGTATCAAACCTACAAAGTATTCACAATTCTACTATTGTTAATTTCTCAGTAGATAATACTGGAAATACCATTCTATGGAATTACAACAAGTTTGATGTCATAGTCACATACCAGACAGACACGGGAGGCATACCAACGCTGACAGAGGTTTTACAATATGCAAAAAGTTGTGTAGCATTACCATCTGACAAGTGGTGTATTCAAGGCATAACAAATGATCTTGAACATCCAGGCGTATTAGACCCTAAGGAGACACTCAACATTGAGGCAAGCCTGCAAAATCCGACAAGCCTGGGAGGCATCATTACTGCCAACATTGGAACTGACAATGGTGTTCTTTCCACAAGTTCGGTGAGAATAACATGATAAAGACAATTCCAACGGGCAATGAAGAGGTAGACAGGCAATTAGCAGGCGGAATTCCAACACCATGCTTGATGATGATCGAAGGAGAGCACGGTACAGGAAAGAGTGCGCTTGCAGCCCAATTCATACAAGGTATGCTATCATCAAAAATGAAAGTGTTGTGTGTTACAGAAAATACTGTAAAAGATTATATCGAAAAAATGAAGACAATTACATTCAACTTTACAACGGCATTTTTACAAAACCGGTTTTCAATACTTCCGCTGCATGTATATGGAGCAGTGTGGTCACAGAAACAATCATCATTTCTATTGCCAGTAATTGGCAGATACGTTAGCA
Organism: Nitrosotalea sp.; assembly: GCA_050749145.1. Lineage (GTDB taxonomy): Archaea > Thermoproteota > Nitrososphaeria > Nitrososphaerales > Nitrosopumilaceae > Nitrosotalea. The sequence continues at coordinate 935 of JBOGQV010000094.1, forward strand.
GCAACTCCAAAAATTTTGATTGCGTAGTAATAGATTCAATATCTCTTTTGACAATGTATGCAGATGCAGGACAGATACTTGATTTTCTAACCCGATGCAAATATCTTGTGTCAACAGGAATGACCGTAATACTTACGATGCATGAGACATCAATTCCAGAGGACATTTCCTTGAGGATAAAATCAGCATGTGACGTTTACTTTTCTCTTAGCACCGCAAGCATAGGCGGAAAAGCAGTTAAAGTGATGAAGGTGATAAAATTGATAGGCTCAAGCGAGGCGTCAGAGTCATCATTTGCTTTTGAGATTGACACTAACTTTGGAATTAAGATTGTACCAATATCCACAGCTAATGCATAATAGGATGAAGACATGAGAACAACAAATCAAGGTAAAATGAAATGGTTCTAAGTCTATCTCTAGTCAGTGACAAAAAATTCTCAGAAGCACTAAAAAAATCTGCGCACCTGTTAAACTACTTGTCAACATATGTAGAGAGAGGAAACCCCATTCCATTATTTACAGAAAAACTTGAGGGTGAACATAAAAAACTCAAGGACCCCAATCTGATATATCCAATATCGGATAACACCTACATTCACATCAATCCACACTCCAATTCAGCGGACGGATATGTAGAATATGCAGTAATTGAACCTGATGAACCAGACCGTGCATTGATGGAAAATGCAGACAAGCTATTTGCATTGCATGCAGGAACCATGAATCCACCTATTGAGCTCACAGAAAGATTCAACATGATAGACCAATATCTTGACAAAACTATCATGTCCACAAATGCGGTAATAGATTATTCCAAGATGGACATCTTCAAAGCCAAGAATTTGGCAGTGTTCGACAAAGACATACCTAGTCTGAAATATCATTTTTTGCGTAAGCGTGCTGGTATGGGTCTACTTGATCCATTCCTAACGGATCCACATTTAGAAGATATTTCAATAGTTGGAGCAGGAAACATGTATGTAATCCACAAGATGTTTGGAGCATTAAAATGCCCAGTCTTTTTGAGTGTTGAAGAAATTGATGATCTCATTGTCAGCATGGCAGAACAATTTGGA
>JBOGQV010000095.1:0-1660 GCA_050749145.1 Nitrosotalea sp.
TGCAACTTTTACCTCTTCTTTTGTTTCAAATTTTTCAAAATCATCAAATTCTATTTCAAGTGGAAATGTTATTGGTTCAGTTTTACTTTTTTTTCTCTGTATTACATTCAATAATGTATTTGGCACATTCAAATGTTTGAGATCATCACCAACCTCGAGTTTTTTTGTAGTATCAAGTATTGTATCACCTAATCCAATATTCTTAGTTTCGTGAAAACCAGAACCGCTCTCATTAATTGCTTTTATTACATCATCAAGCATTTTTTGCCCAATTTCAAAGAAAGCTTTCTTTGTTAACCATTTTTTCTCATCTTTAAGATAACCAAGTTTTTGTAAGTATTTTGTCATAGGTTCGTTATTACCATACACCTCTGTTTCTTGTTGTCCTTCATTTTTTGCCGAGTTTTCTATTGTTTCCTGTTGAGTTTTTTCCAACATACTTTCTAGTTCTTTCATTGACGGCGTTTTTTCTTTCAAGATTTGGCTTGCAATTGTTTTAAGAGCTTGCTTGAGTGATTCATTAGATATTTCTGATGACGAATTTTCAGATTTTTTATCTTCGCTTTGAAAATAAATAAAGTTAGTATTAGCTCGCAACGTACGTTCCTTCTTTTTTATCTAGAATTTTAGGCTCAAGCCAGCAAAGACCATCAAGCACTAATTCTACAACACCGGCCTTAAGCTCATTTTGTGAATTTTCTGAAATAATCAGAGCATTGTTAGATATATCATATTTTTTAGCTTCTTTTACAAAGCCTTCTTGGTCAGAAGTAACTTTTTGATATATACCATTAATCAGAGTTAGAAGGGAATTGAAATTCTTTAATTGATTATCATATGATGTTTGAGAACTATTTGTTTCTAGTATCGCTTGTGATACTTGGAATGATTTTCCTAGGAATTCTCTTTTTATCGAATCAAGAATGTTGGGATCTATACCTGTTAGATATTCTAGTGATGTTTCTTTCATAGCGTTTGTGATTAGGTTTTTTAGAACTTTTATACGATTATCTGTTACATCGTCAAGTTCAGTAAGTTCAAATTTTACAGACTGTGCAATTGAAAATATATCAGATGGTCTTGGAACTGCCATGAGATCATGAATAAGAGACCTAGTTCTCTCTGCTTCACCTACAAGTAATTCTAGACTATGTACTCCCATTCTTACGCTTACACCTTTGTCTTGATTAATTTCATTACTAGAGCGAGCTGCTTGAACGATTCTTGCTAAAATTTTCAACAAGAATATTGGAATAAGTGATCGTGGTATTTTTGCCTCCTGCATCATTATCAACATTTCATCATGAATTGATCTTGGATAATGAGTGTGAATATGACTTTTTAGTCTATCATAAAGTGGTTCAATTATTTTTCCAGAGTGAGTATAATCTATAGGATTTGCAGTTGCGAAAAATACTGTTTTGGGTTCAAAGATAACAGGATATGAACCAGTGGTGAACCTGCCTTCTTGTAATACAGACAATAGTGCAACTTGTTTTCTTGTATCAAGAACAGGCAATTCATCTATACAAAATAATCCATGTTTCGCTTGCATTAGCTGACCAGGAGAATAAGATTCAATTTCATACATTTCCATACCGTTTCTAGTTATCTTGATTGCATCTATCTGACCAACTAGATCTTTTACAGAGATATCAGG
>JBOGQV010000096.1:0-2653 GCA_050749145.1 Nitrosotalea sp.
GCACCATTTGAACCGCATTCAATCCCACTTGTAATATTGGGAGCATGTTTGCTATGGTTTGGTTGGTTTGGTTTCAACCCTGGAAGTGCAGGATCTGCAGGTTTCCTAGAAACACAAGCATTCCAAAATACAAACGTTGCAACTGCGGTCGCAGCGATATGGTGGATGTTCTTAAGCTGGGCACATACCGGAAAGACTAGCGCCATTGGTGCAGTTAACGGTGCAGTAGCGGGACTTGTAGCAATTACACCAGCTTCTGGTTTCATTGGAACTTGGGCATCCATAATAGTAGGATTTGCATGTGCAACAGTATGCTTCTACTGTGTATTGATCAAGAACAGGGCAAGAATAGATGATGCCTTGGATACTTGGGGTGTACACGGAATGGGTGGTGTTACTGGTGCTCTACTAACAGGTGCATTCAGTGAAGTCAGAATAAACCCATTTGGACACGATGGTCTCTTCTTTGGAAATCCGATGCAGTTTGTAATCAACGCCATAGGTGCAGGATTTGGTGCAGCTTGGTCATTTGGTATAACATATATCATTTGGAGAATTCAGGATGCAATCTGGCCAGGTGGAGTTAGAGTTACACCAAAGGAAGAAGAAATCGGACTGGACATATCTCAAGTAGGCGAAAAAGCGTACTCTCAATTTGCAGAGTAGAAAGATTCCCTCTCTTTTCATTTTTATATTTTACACAATGAACATCATTGTATGATTTTCTCTTGATTGAGAAACTGTAAATACTGTATGACTTACAAAACATAACACATGGCAGACAAGTGGCTAGTTTTTGTTATGTTACAATTTGTTAGTGGATTTATTGGATTTGCATGGTGGATGTTAATAGATCCACATCATAGTATTATTTTTCTAATGGTTGGCGGATTCTTCTTTACGCTTGGTGTTTTTGGTGCCACTCGTTGGGGATTTGATAGATGGAGAAGCAAAGTAAAACCAAGAAAACGCGATGATAAAAAATAAATCTAAAAATTTGCTCATTTTTTTAAATAATATAATATCTTTATATCGCTCACAAATGTCACATTATTTGTAGATATTTTCATGCAAAAAAAACTTGACAGAAAAAAACGTATAGCAATTTTCGTTGCAATTACTGTAGTAGGAATATCTATTGCATATTATAATGGACAAACTAGCTCTGTATACAAAAATACCAAGATATGGGATTTTGACTCGTTTGCAGGTAATACGTTACCACCTGAATTTTCTGCAATGTCTACTGATCAAGATCAATCCTGGATGGTAAAAGCTGACCCAACTGCGCCCTCAAAACCCAATGTATTGGCAAAGATGGTGTTTAATGATACTGCAGATTATCACGCTCAACTATTTCCAGATTCTCCAACTGTATCCACTGCAAATATTACAATGAAGTTCAAGATAGTTTCAGGCCAAAAGTCTCAATCTGCTGGGTTATTACTTCGATTCATTGATCACAAACATTTCTTTGTAATAATGGCAGACTCTATGGCAAATCGACTTTCACTGTGTAGGCAGACTCCTGATTATTTGATCTGCAATTACGACAAGAACGTTACTATATCTTCAGGACAATGGCATGATCTCAAAGCTTTATTGTCTACCCAGGGAATAGGTGTATACCTTGACGGTAAAGTCATAATCCGTGCAAATGATCAAAACTATCAATCCGGAGATGTTGGGTTGTGGACCAAGCAAGACACTGTTGCATATTTTGATGATATTAAGATACAATACAATATTGATAAATAACTATGTCAACCTAAAAAAATAACTGGTGTTTTTTGACAAAAGATAATTGTAAAGAATTTGATCCTTGAATCTCTACTAAACCGCTTCGTAACCTGTTTTGATAGTTATTTGGATGGTTGTTGATGTATCTTTCATGTCTATGGATATCTGTAAGTCAATGCGATGATTTTTTTGAACACTAAAATTGCAAGCAATATGTAGTGGTATGATGACTCTGGATGACAAGGCCAAACGATTTCTTAAGATTCAACTGATACTTGCAGTGATACCTACATTTGTTACTCAGTTGATTGCATTTTATAGGATACAAAAGCTAATCAACGGAATAATAATTGAAGTGATTATCTTTTTTGCAGACTTGATAATTCAAATGAGTATATCATGGCCATTTGGGATGATAATTTCACTGCCCATATCTATTCTAGTTCCACTTTACTATATTAGAAAGTGGACTTTGGAATTTAATAGAGCCAAGTCGCAATTCTGATTTTTTAATAAAAGTAGTTTACACTAGATGACTTAGAAAATGAAAAGAGAGGGGGTGATTGTTTTAAATCACTTGCCAAGGTCTTGTTGCGAATGTAACCGCATACCCTACTCCAATGACTATAGATTGATAAACTACGTTTGCATATGGAATTGGTTTTACGATTGGATCGCCTGTTACCACGACTGTTTGTCCTGGACCTAGACCTGGACCGATGCTTGCTACGTTAAGCTGCGTATGCATGTGATATACTGCTGGTTCAAGTGCCTTGATGGTTAACTTGTATGGGATCACTGCGTTTGCTGGTATCGTAATTACGTTACCAGGTGGATCTCTTGCTACAATTTCCCATCTGTTACCAGCGTTGGATGAGTCACCATATACGGTGTACCAGCCTCGCAAGTCTCT